>JAUPKO010000322.1 GCA_030837395.1 Actinomycetota bacterium
CAGCGGGGCGTCCTCGGGCTCGCGCCCTACGTACTTGTTCGGATCAGCCGCACCATTGGTCTTTCCGAAGGTGTGGCCGCCGGCGATGAGCGCGACGGTCTCCTCGTCGTTCATGGCCATGCGGGCGAACGTCTCGCGGATGTCCCGCGCCGAGGCGAGGGGGTCAGGGTTGCCGTTGGGGCCTTCGGGATTGACGTAGATCAGGCCCATCTGGACGGCGCCGAGGGGGTTGGCCAGCTCGCGGTCGCCGCTGTAGCGGGCGTCGCCGAGCCACTCGGCCTCCGAGCCCCAGTTGACGACCTCGGGCTCCCAGACGTCGGCCCGGCCGCCGCCGAACCCGAAGGTCTCGAAGCCCATCGTCTCGAGAGCGACGTTGCCGGTGAGGATGAGCAGGTCGGCCCACGAGATCTGCTGGCCGTACTTCTGCTTGATCGGCCACAGGAGCCGACGTGCCTTGTCGAGGTTCGCGTTGTCGGGCCAGCTGTTGAGCGGCGCGAAGCGCTGCATTCCCTCGCCACCGCCGCCGCGACCGTCCGCGATGCGGTAGGTGCCGGCGCTGTGCCACGTCATGCGGATGAAGAACGGGCCGTAGTGCCCGTAGTCGGCCGGCCACCAGTCCTGCGAGTCGGTCATGAGGGCGGCGAGGTCCTTGCGCAGAGCCTCGAGGTCGAGCGACTCGAACTCCGCGGCGTAGTCGAAGTCGGGGCCGAGCGGCTCAGCGGCGGGCGCGTTGCGCAGGAGGACCTTGAGGTCCAGCTGGTTCGGCCACCAGTCGGTGTTCGACCTGCCCCCACTGCCCCCGGTGACCGGGCACTTGCTCTCGCTGTCCATGTTGACCTCTCCTGTGGTTGCGGCCTGGGTGTCAGGCACGTGGTGGGTTGTCGGTGACGAGTGATGCGGTGTCCTGCGCGACGCAGGCCGGGCAGCGCCCCCAGTAGGCGACCTCGGCCTCGTCGATCTCGTAGCCCATGTCGTCGACCGCCGTGAGGCACGGTGCCGCGCCGACGGCGCAGTCGACGTCGACGACCTTCCCGCACTCGCGGCACACGAGGTGGTGGTGGTTGTCGTTCACCCGGTCCTCGTAGAGCGCCGGGGATCCGACGGGCTGGATCCGGCGCACGAGGCCCGTCTCGACGAGCACGCCGAGCGCGTCGTACACCGACTGCCGCGAGATCGCACCGATCTCCGCGCGGGCCGCATCGGCGAGGCCGTCGGCCGTGAGGTGCGGATGCTCGGACACCGCCCGCATGACGGCCAGCCGCTGGGCGGTCACCTGGATGCCGTGCTGGCGCAGCAGGTCGGCGGGGGAGTCGTGCATAGATGGAGACTAGGTCCAACTTTGGACTGAGTCAAAGGCAGCGTGCGCTCTCCGCCGGTCAGAGGTCGGCGGCCCTCTGGAGGCCGTGGGCGTACGCCAGCATGGCGTCGACCGCGGGGCCGAGGATGTCCGACGTGCTGCGCGTGACGTCGGGGGCGGCCAGGAGCCGGGCGGCGGCTGCCAGCAGCACGTCGTAGGTGCTGCAGCCCTCGTCGAGCCGCGCCCGCACGACCTCGCTCGACGCGGCGGCCTGGCGCGCCGCCGAGGTGCCGGGCAGCTCGCGCTGCAGCTGGTCGAGCACGACGAGCCGCTCGGCCAGCGCGGTGAGCGGACCGGCCGCCTCGTTGTCCGCGCGCCGCAGCTCGTCGCCCGATCCGGGATAGAGGCGGTCGAGGGCGGGGGCCATGGTCATGACCTGGTCCCGCACCGAGGTGAGCCTGCTGATCTCGACGGACCCGACCCGCCCGCTCGGCAGGGCCGGCGGCGGGGCCACGGGCTCGAGCACGCTGGGCGGCGGCCCCAGCCGGCGCAGTCGCATGCGGCCCCGCACCGACACGAGCAGCCCGATGCCCGCTGCCGTGAACCACATCCAGGCGGGGCCGGGCACACCGCCGCTGCTGGCCGCGGTCTCGGCGACGACGTCGATGAGGCCGAGCGTCCCGCCGACGCCCGCCACGACGGCTCCGCCGGTGGACTGCGACTGGTAGGACTGCGAGCGCACCCGGTGCCGGGTCAGGCTCTTGCGGTTGGCCTCGACCGCCTTGCGGTGCTCCAGCGCCAGCGCCTTGCTCGAGCTGCGCGGCGCCTTGCCCGTGACCATGCGGAACGAGTCGACGAGGTCGAGGCCGCGGGCGACGCCCTGCTCGATCATCGCCGCCAGCTCGGCTGGGTCACGACGGCTCTTGCTCACCGTATTACGGTACGACCCATGACCCCGTGGCGTCAGTTCAGCGTCCTGATGGCGCCGGTCCTCCTCCTGTCGGGGTGCGGCACCCTCTTCTCCGGCGACGGCTCGGACGCGCCGACTCCCCCGTCGGCCGCCGCGGAGAGCCCGGTCGCCGGCGACCTCGCCAGCTTCTACGAGCAGGAGGTGGTCTGGAAGAACTGCGGCCCCGCCGACTGCGCGACGATCACGGTGCCGCTCGACTACGCGGATCCCGACGGCCCGACCGTCGAGCTGGCGGCAGCGCGGGTGAAGGCCCGGGGCGAGCGGATCGGCACGCTCTTCGTGAACCCGGGCGGGCCCGGCGGCAGCGCCGTCGACTACGCGAAGGCAGCCGACTACATCGCCACCGACGCCATCCGCGAGAGCTACGACATCGTGGGCGTCGATCCGCGCGGCGTGGCGGCGAGCGAGCCGGTGCGCTGCCTGACCGACCAGCAGGTCGACGACCTCATGGCCGCGGACGGCACCCCCGACTCACCCGCGGAGGAGCAGGCCATCATCAGCGACTCGGCCATGCTCGGCGAGCAGTGCGATGCCAGCGGCAACGAGCTGTTCGCCCACATGGGCACGGTCGACTCGGCACGCGACCTCGACATCGCACGGGCGGTGGTCGGCGACCCGGTGCTCAACTACCTCGGCAAGTCCTACGGCACGATGCTCGGCGCCACGTACGCGGAGCTGTTCCCCGATCGCGTGGGCCGCATGGTGCTCGACGGCGCCCTTCCGGCCAGCCTCGACCTCGTGCAGGTGACCAAGGAGCAGGGCGAGGCGTTCGAGGTGGCGTTCCGCGACTTCGTCGAGGACTGCCTGACGGCCGACGACTGCCCGCTGCAGGGCACGGTCGACGAGGGCGTGCAGCAGCTGCGCGACTGGATCATGAGCCTGGACGCCGACCCGATCCCCGCCGGCGATCGCGACCTGAACGAGCCGCTGGCCTCGTACGCGATCCTGTCGTACCTCTACTTCCCGTCGTACGACTACGACGTGCTGCGGCCGGCACTGGCGGCGGCGATGAACCAGCGCGACGCGAAGCCTCTCCTTGCCCTTCTCGACGAGCGGATCAGTCGCGCGCCGGACGGCCGCTTCCTCGACAACTCCACGGACGCCTTCTACGGGGTCACATGCCTGGACCGTCCCTTCACCGGCACGCTCGAGGACGTCAAGCGGTACGAGAAGGAGTGGGCGGTGACGGCGCCCACGTTCGGGCCGGCCCTCGCCTGGGGCCTGCTGCCCTGCAAGGACTGGCCCGCGACGGCCGAGCCGATCACGACGACGACGGCCGCGGGCTCGAACCCGATCCTCGTAGTGTCCACGACGAACGATCCGGCGACCCCGTACCAGTGGGGGGTCACCCTCGCCGACGAGCTGGAGAACGCGACCCTGCTGACGTACGACGGCTTCGGGCACACGGCCTACTTCGAGCAGTCGTCCTGCATCGACGAGGCGGTCGACGCCTACCTGCTGCAGGGCACCATGCCGGCGGACGGTGTTCTCTGTCAGTGAAACGGCGGGGCAGATTGTTGCGCCCTCAACCAAAGGCGGCTACGTTCCACACGTGCCGCTCGGCACGGAATCCCCAGCACTGGAGCCATCGTGACGTCGACCTCTGCCGTTCCCTCGCCCGTCGAGGCTGATCCTCGGCGGTGGAAGGCGCTCGTCGTCATCGCGATCGCTCAGCTCATGATCGTGCTCGACGCGTCCATCGTGAACATCGCGCTGCCCTCGATCCAGGCCGACCTGGGCATCAGCGACGCGGACCGCCAGTGGGCGGTCACCGCCTACACGCTGGCGTTCGGCAGCCTCCTGCTTCTCGGCGGTCGCATCGCCGACTACGCCGGCCGCAAGCGGGTCTTCATCATCGGACTCACCGGCTTCGCCCTCGCGTCGGCCCTCGGCGGTCTGGCGACGACATCGACGATGCTGTTCGCCTCGCGCGGGCTCCAGGGCGTGTTCGCGGCGCTCCTCGCGCCGGCAGCGCTGTCCCTCATCTCGGTCACCTTCACCGACTCCAAGGAGCGGGCCAAGGCGTTCGGCGTCTACGGCGCCCTCTCGGGCGGCGGCGCGGCCATCGGCCTCGTCCTCGGCGGCGTCCTCACCGAGTACTTCTCGTGGCACTGGTGCTTCCTCGTCAACGTGCCGATCGCCGTGCTCGCGATCTTCCTGGCGATCCCCAACGTCCGCGAGTCGCGCGCCACGGGCAACACGAAGTACGACGTCCCGGGTGCGATCACCGCGACCGTCGGCCTCTTCTGCCTGGTCTTCGGCATCACCAAGGCCGAGAGCGACGGCTGGAACGGCACGTCGACGGTGACCTTCCTGGCCATCTCCGTGGTGCTGCTGTTCGTCTTCCTGTTCATCGAGTACAAGTCGACCCACCCGCTGCTACCGCTCAAGATCGTGCTCGAGCGCAACCGCGGCGGCGCCTACCTGTCGTCGTTCTTCGTCGGCGTGGGCCTGTTCTCGATGTTCCTGTTCATCTCCTACTTCTTCCAGGCCGTCCTGCAGTACAGCCCGCTCACCAGCGGTCTGCTGTTCCTGCCGTTCTCCGCCGGCGTGGTCATCAGCGCGGGCATCGCCAGCCAGCTGCTGCCGCGCTTCGGGCCTCGCTGGGTCACCTTCACGGGCTTCGTCATGGCGGTCATCGGCATGAGCCTCTACATCCGACTCACTCCGGAGTCGACCTACGTGAGCGGCATCCTCCCCTCGATCATCCTCATGAGCCTGGGCATGGGCCTGATCTTCGTGCCGCTGTCGGCCACCGCCCTCTACGGCGTGGGCGACCACGACGCAGGCGTCGCCTCGGCCGTGCTCAACACCGCGCAGCAGATCGGCGGCTCGATCGGCGTCGCCTTCCTCAATACGATCGCCGCGTCGGCCACGGCCGCGTTCGTCGTGTCGAACAACCTGCAGCAGCCCAATGCCGACGCCCTCGTCGAGGGCTTCACGACGACCTTCATGTGGAGCACGGCGATCCTCGCGTTCGCCGGCCTCGTGTGGGTGGTGCTCGTCCGGATCTCCAAGAAGGACCTGTCCAAGAACGACGTCGCGGCGCAGTTCTAGAGTTGTGTCATGAGCAACGCTGAAGTCGTCAACATCGATCGCTCCTGGACGGTCACCAAGGTGGTCGCCCTCGTGGTGGCCATCCTCTCGGCGGGCTACATGGCCCCTTGGGCCGTGGCGGCGATCCGCGACGTGCGCCACTGGTCGGTGTTCTGGGTGAACCTGCTGCTCGGCTGGACGATCATCGGCTGGGTCATCGCCCTGGTGATGGCGCTCCGCGCCCAGCGGCAGATCGTCGTCGTCCGCTAGTCCGTCACTCGCGGTCCGCGGTCACTCAGACAGGCTGGCGGCCGCGTAGTCGTCGATCTCGGCCAGGATCCGGTCCTTGACCGGCTGGGCGGCCAGCGACGATCGCACCGACTCGCGGGCGAGGTCGAGCAGGCCGGTCCGATCAACGCCGAACACGTCGTGAGCGATCACGTACTCGCGATTGAGGTCGGTGTCGAACATCCCCGGGTCGTCGGTGTTCAGCGTGACTCGCACTCCCGCCTCTCGCAGGATCGTGAACGGATGCTCCTCCAGCGAGTCGACGGCGCGCGTGCAGACGTTCGACGTCGGGCACACCTCCAGCACGACATCTCGCTCGATCAGCTCAGCCATCAGCGACCGGTCCTGCGCTGCAGCGATCCCATGGCCGATGCGGACGGCGCCCAGCGCGTCGAGGCTGTCGCGGATCGACTGCGGCCCGGTGGTCTCGCCCGCGTGCGGGACGCTCGCGAGGCCGATGTCGCGGGCTCGGTTGAAGGCATCGGCGTAGGCCGTCCGGGGCGCACCTGCCTCCGGACCGCCGAGGCCGAAGCCCACGCTCCCTTCGGCCGGGAAGCGCTCGGCCCACGAGATGGTGCGCTCTGCACCGGCAAGCCCGTGAGCGCCGTTGATGTCGTAGGTGTAGGCGAGCTCGACTCCGGTCCTGGCCAGCGTGGCGGCCCGCCCCGCCGACAGTGCCTCGGCGACACCGGCCGGGTCCATGCCGGCCAGCAGGTGGCTGTCCGCCGTCACCGTCACCTCGGCATAGCGGACGTTCACGGCGGCCAGGTCGCGGCCGAGTCCCTCGACCAGTGCCTGGACGTCGTCGGGCGTACGAACCAGCTCGTTGACCGCCATGTAGACGCTGAGGAAGTGGTCGAAGTCGCGGAAGCGGTAGAACTCGCGCAGCTCGTCCTCCTCGAGCGGCAGCCCGGCCTCGGGGTAGCGCCGCGAGAGCTCGAGGATCGTCGGCACGGAGGCTGCCCCCTGCAGGTGCACGTGCAGTTCAGCCTTGGGCAGCCCGGCCACGAAGGCCGCCATGTCGGGGGAGGTCGTCACCGCGCGACCCTACCGGCGGGAACGCGGCGGCGTCAGGCGACGTCGAACCCTGTGGCCGCGCCTGCGAGCCGCTTCCCTGACAGGAGACACCATGAAGCTCAGCCGCATCATCGCCCTCGCGGCCGCAGCACTGCTCATCCCCCTGCTCGCCGCATGCGGCGGCAGCGCCTCGGGCTCGTCCGAGTCGTCAGCTACG
This sequence comes from Actinomycetota bacterium, assembly GCA_030837395.1. Classification (GTDB taxonomy): domain Bacteria; phylum Actinomycetota; class Actinomycetes; order S36-B12; family UBA10799; genus JACJWR01. The sequence continues at coordinate 6,826 of JAUPKO010000322.1, forward strand.
CCGGACGCCACGATCGGCGCCCAGCCCGCCGGCGGCGACCCTCTGGCCGGCACGTCCTGGGTGCTCACGGGCGGACTGTCGAAGGACGTGTCCGCGAGCGGCATCACGATCGAGTTCGCCGACAAGGACGTCTCCGGGAAGAGCGGCGTCAACACCTACTTCGGCGGCTACACCTCCGCCACGGACGGCACGCTGCAGTTCGATCCGCTGGCCAGCACGATGATGGCCGGCGACGAGGCCGCGATGGCGCTGGAGACCGAGTACCTGGCGGCGCTGCAGAGCGCCTTCGGCTACACGCTCGCGGACGGCACCCTCACCGTCTTCGGGGCAGCCGACCAGGTGCTGACCTACTCCCAGAAGTAGCCGCCGGGTCGCTCCACCGGGGGGTTGGGGCGATTCGGGGGATCTCGAGGCCTCTAGTAGCATTGCGAGGCTTCCGGCGAAGGCCGCAAGGAACCACGCGGGAAGCGCGCCGCCTTAGCTCAGTGGTAGAGCAACGCACTCGTAATGCGTAGGTCCGGGGTTCAAATCCCCGAGGCGGCTCCATCGAAATGTCTTGTTCCGCCTGATTCTTGACACCCTGGCTCCGTCTGATCCTTTACACGGGTTCGGCTGAGTCCTGTCGGTGGCTCCGGCTGATGCTTGACACTCCGCTCATGTTGGTGGAGCTGAGCGTGATGGAGCAGAGGTATCAGGCGGTGTCGTTGGTGATCCACGATGGCGAGTCGGTCGTGGAGGTGGCGCGACGGTTCAACGTGTCGCGTCAGAGCGTGCATGCGTGGTTGGCCCGGTATGAGAAGGGCGGCCTGGCGGCGCTGGCGGACAGGTCGCACCGGCCCAAGGGGTGCGCGCACCAGATGCCGGCCGCGGTCGAGGCGGTGGTGCTGGAGATGCGGCGGGTCAACCCGGGCTGGGGGCCGCGGCGGCTGCTGCACGAGCTGGCGCGGGAGGGCATCAGTCCGCTGCCGTCGCGCTCGGGGGTCTATCGGCTGCTGAAGCGGCACAACCTGGTGGACAAGGACGCCCGGCGGATGAGGGACCGCAAGTTCAAGCGGTGGGAACGCGGCACGCCGATGGAGCCGTGGCAGATGGACGTGGTCGGCGGGATCCTGCTGGCTGATGGCACCGAGCTGAAGTGCCTGACCGGGATCGATGACCACTCCCGGTTCATCGTCTGCGCGGGGCTGATGGCCCGAGCCAACTCCCGTTCCGTCTGCACGCATTTCGCGGCGTCCTTGCGCACGTACGGGGTCCCGCAGGAGGTCCTGACCGACAACGGGAAGGTGTTCACCGGCAGGTTCGGGCGGAACAAGATCGAGGTCCTGTTCGACCGGATCTGCCGGGAGAACGGCATCGACCACCTGCTCACCGCACCGCGGTCACCGACGACCACCGGGAAGATCGAGCGCTTCCATCGCACGCTGCGCACCGAGTTCCTCCAAGGCCGCATCTTCCCCAGCGCGAAGGCCGCCCAAGCCGAACTCGACGCCTGGGTCCACACCTACAACCACGACCGTCCCCACCAGTCCAAGGACATGGCCGCACCCGCATCCCTGTTCACCACCGACACCGGGCGTCCCGCCGACGCCACCGCCCTGGACCGCACCGACCGATCCACCGACGACTGGATCAGCCGCAAGGTCACCGCCGTCGGCGTCATCACCGTGGCCCGCCAGCAGATCTCCGTCGGCCGGCACCGCGCCGGGCACATCGTCGACGTCCACGTCGGCATCGACCTCCTGCACGTCTGGGACGGCAACGAGCTCATCAAGACCGCGATACGTGACAACCAAAAGGAGGTCCGCAAGAAGAACGCCGCCACCGGATAGGCGGCAATCCCTAGAATCTGGAACCGGAGACGTCAAGCATCACCCGAAGCCACACCGTCAACCATCAGGCGAACCTTCACAGCGGCTCCACTGCGCCCCGTGTGCCGGGGTCCGTTTCCAGAGCCGCCGCACGATCGCAACGGTGTCGCCCGTGACTGTCCATTGGGCAGGGGTGTCGCACCCTGGGAATCGCAGTCTCGAGCATTCGTCTGCCACCAGCCCCGCAGCCAGCGGGGCTGTTCGGTGGCTACGGCAGGGCGCAGAGGACCAGGATTCGGTCCGCTGAGAGTTGACGAAAGGTCACCCAAGGGATGTCGGGAAGCTGGGCTGCACTTGCTGTTACTCGTCCTCAAGGCTGTCTGCCAGATCCAAGGGCGAGGTGCAGGCGAGTTGACGCTGCGGAGCCGTGAGGTTCGCCCATCCGGAATCGACGGCATTCTCGACTCGGGCAACTTGGTCGGCACGGGTGTTCGATGCCTCTGACGTTTTGACGTTTGGCTGGTGCAGTAGGCGATACCGAGATGCAGGGCGAACCCGATCAAGGGTCCGACTACCGCTCTTGACAGGCAGGTCGATTTGGCCCCAGTCCCAGGTTTCGTCATCGTGGAAATCTGATGCTTCGGCGGTGCCGTTGGGGTCACGTCGGGGGCCGAGCGGGGTCGGACAGCGTTCGTTCAGAGCGCTCCTTCCTCACCATTGACGGCACGCCGAAACGCGCCCCTGTGCCATCACGGGGTCGCCGTGGAGGCCAGTCCGTCCACGCCTAGGCGGCGACCGCAAGGCTCCTAATGCGGTACCAGGTCGCAACGCCACCGTGATGCGAACAGGTACCCGAGTGACTCTGCGAGAACGAGTAGGTCCCGTCACGACACTTCGCTGTTGCGCCACTCGGCTTCGACGGTGACTGCGTGGGTCGTGGCACGCAATTGCCATACACGTTTTCGTAGTAGCCGGACTTGCAGGCTGATACCGAAGCACCCGCGGGCGAAGCCGAGGCTAGACCCGCGGCCGCAATGCCCGCGATGACGAGGGTAAGGAGGGTCTTCCGCTTCCTGCTCATGACATGAAGGTATGTCGATCGGATTCCCCAGGGGGCTGAATGGCACATCGCGCGACACCAGCGTGGCGGGTTGATGTTCGAGCACGCGGTGATATGGGGAGTTGCCGGCGGAAGCGGGTGATGAACACGACTGAGGGTGGCACCCGACCCATGGTCGGTGCCGCCCTATGAGTGCCGTGATGCGCTCGGCCATGGCATGACCTGTCACTATCCGCCCGCAGGAGTTGAATCCTGCGGGATACTTGGACCACGATGAATGGGTAGTTCAGGCAGTGCTGTAATACTTCTGTCGCTAGCCTTCGGGTTCGTTACCAAGCTGAATTGCGTCGTCATCGCTTGGTACGAGTCGTGCGGATGGGGAATACGTGATAGGTCTAAGGTCAGGCGGAGCCGTATTTGCATTAACGTCCGCACTCATTCTTACGGGCTGTTCTGGCGGCTCGAATGGCGAATCCATGGCCGCGACCGAGCCCTCGGCAGGCTCCGCAAGCGCTGCACCTGAGCAGTCTGCATCGACTTCACCTACAGCGGCAGTTGTTGAATCACCGGCCGCCATGGTGACGGTCACGGTGGTTAGCTACCAGCCGGGCAACATACTCATGGAGATCGACGGCAGCAACAGTGACGCGTGTGCAATGGCTGTGGGTTCAGTGACTAGCGGGGCGGGGAATGGCCTGGTAACCCTTCGGGTTGAAGGTGAGTCTTCCTCAAGGCAAGCGAAGTTCGTCGCGTCCGCCGGCAACGGGATGCAGTTGCCTTGCAGCGTCGAGGCCGTCTTCCCTGACGTGCCGGCCGGAGCCGCTACTTACATCGCCACGAGTGGCCCCTACTCCGAAACCGTGACGGGTGGCCAATTGGCCGCAACCGGCAATGAGATTGATCTGGTCCCAGAGGAAGACGCGGTCGACTTGGAGGATCTCCTGGCCGTTGACTGCCTTGCCGGGAGGGTCTTCGCGCTGAGGATCCTGAAGGACTACAGCCAGTTCAGCGGGCAGGGCAGGGGCGACGACATTTGGGTTGAACACCGCGTGAAGTTGACCAACAACTGCGGCAAGCCGATCAAGGCTGTTGAGTACACCTCTGGATTTGATGATGTGTTCGACGAGCGCATCTTGAACTGCACCGCGAAAATGAGCAAGGCCATTGGCGTTGGCAAGTCGGTGGTGTCTCCGACCAATCGGGGCTGCCTCGTGAGCACGTACGATGAGTACTTTTCCAATTGGGACGTTGCGAACAAGGGCGACCTGACGACGTCCGTCACGGCGAAGAAGATCATTTTCAAGGACGGATCCAAGTTGGACAGCGGATTATGACCTGAACGGACGGGGAGCCGCCGCAAACAGGAACCTGTCTGAGCGCTGCGTGGAGCATCTTGTTGAGCGATGTGCGACGCAGCGCAAGTACGCGCCGCAGGCGGGCTGCAGTTGCGGTGGCCAGCTCGCTCCGTTCCATGGGTGGCCACTCATCAGTAATCGGCAGTAGTGCTAGCAGCGTCTCATTTGCGTCGGCTTGACCTTCGGGCCTTGTGCGCCGGCTTGTGGTAGCCACCGGCACTCCGAACGTCTGGCGAGTGGATCGGAGTTGGCCGCGTGGGGCTCACCCAATCCTCGTAGGCGAATGGATTTCAGACTTCAAAGCCTGACGCGCAACTGCTTTGCAGAATGCGAGAGTCGCACCAGCTCGCGCCCACACGACCATTCCCTAGTGCTCAGGCGACATAGCCGCGGTCAGCCAGTCACCCAGCCCGCGCCTCGTTCTCCATCCTCCAAAGCGCTTGCACGTGGTCCTCGGTGTCGAGTGCGTGCTGCTCCTGGGGGGTGAAGCTCGCGGCATCGCTCATGGCGGTGTAGTTCCCGCGGCGGGCACGGGTCAAACCTCGGGGTCGCTTCGGGCACCCCTCCGGTGCGTGGCAAGACGGTTCTCGGCACACCTGGGTTGACCACAGGCGGCAGGAACTCGCTCACACTGCGCCTTGGACGGTCCTGGGCGCTAGCCTTCTTCCAGCTCACCGGGGGACCGACGTTGACTTCTTCGACATCAGCAGGCGTACCAGCTGAGGGCTGGTACCCAGATCCGACTTTTCCAGGACGTCAGCGCTACTGGAGCGGCAGCGAGTGGACCCAGTTTGTCTGGTCGCCAGGCGATGCCCAGGCGTCCAATAGCCCCTTCGCACCAATTGTGACGGACGACGCTTCTGCGGATCAGTTTCCGGTCATGGTCGACGCAGTCGCAGCAGATGGCACCCACGAAGGCCCCGAGATCGGTCCGGAGACGTCCCCGGGGTCGTTGGGAAGATTGGCAGCACCGCTCCGCGCACCCTTGTGGCTCAGGTTGTTTGTCTTTGCTCTTGTTGCGTTCATATTTGGGCTCACGATGAACGGAGTGCCGTTTGTCTTCCTGCTGGCGGCGGCCGCTTGGTGTATTCACGGCGGTGTGCGGCGTAGAGCGCCGGACGGCAAGCAGCGGACGACGAGTAGGCGTGTGCTCGTGGGGGTCGCGGTGCCGCTCGGCCTCTTCGCAATCATGATCCCGGGTATTGGCCTTGGAGACCAGCTTCACCAGAGCATGGATCCGGCCTACGCGGCACTCGTAGTGGAAAGGCGGGCTCAGGCCGACGAGGACCGCAAGCGTCAAGACGTCCAGGATCAGACTAACGAGCAGGCGCAGGCTTCGAAGGACGCAGAGCAGGCACGCGTGACCGAGGGAGCCGCACCTTCGTCTTC
>JAUPKO010000323.1 GCA_030837395.1 Actinomycetota bacterium
GCTCCGGTCCGCCGGAGCGTACGGCGGACAACGGTCCCCTGTAGCTCAACTGGCAGAGCTCCCGACTGTTAATCGGGCGGTTGATGGTTCGAGTCCATCCGGGGGAGCAAGGCCCTCACTGCGGGAATCCGCTGGTGAGGGCCTTTTCCATGGAGGTCTACGCCTCCCGTTTGGTCCCCTGTGCCCACATTTTGCCCACACTTTCGTCTAACTTCTCGGCAAGTGCAGTGAGATCGTCATCGAATAGGTCGCTGTAGGTGTCCAAAGTCATGGCCGCCGACCGGTGTCCGAGCATCCGCTGAATGGCCTTCACGTTCCCGCCGGCGGAGATCGCCAACGATGCCGCCGTGTGCCGAAGATCGTGGGCGGTAACCCTCGGGAACACCGGCGTGGTCGGCTCCGTGTCGGGCCTGTCCGCCAGTTCCTTCGCCCTGGCGGCCTCCGCTGCTTTTTGGCAACGCTTCACCGCCCCGGAGAGCCAGGAATCGTGCGAGGACGGGGCCTTGAGGTAGCAGCCGGTCTTTGACGGCCAGATGAGGTCCTCGCGGCCTTTACCTCGGACGGTCACCGAAAGCTCGTCTATGACGTACTGAGCCACCACCAGAGTCCGGTGCTCGCCACCCTTCAGCGTGGTGACCTCCCCGGCGGTCGCGTTCTCCGAGACCAGGATCCTGCGCCGCAGGAAGTCGACATCGCCCACCCGCAGACCGACCGCCTCGCCCCACCGGAGCCCGCCCGTGCCCAAAAGAAGCACCAGGGACCGGTAACGGCCCGACTCGCGAGCCAGCGCGTGCAGCTGCGCGCCTGTCAGGTACTTGTTCGGCGTCTTGACGATGGGCGGCAGCTTCACTCCCCGGGCCGGGTTCGACGCGATCCGCCGATCCCTGACGGCGTCCTCGAGGATCGACGCCAGGACAGCGTGGGCGCCGCGCACCGTCTTGGCGCCGCGCACCTGGGCCAGGTCGGAGATCCACGCCTGCACATCGGTGAACATCGCGTTCGCCACCGCCGTATTTGCCCACCGCGGCCTGACGTGAACCCGCCACGAAGTCTCCAGCGACCGGTAGCTGTTCGCCTTCAGGTGGCCTCGCTGTCGGGTCAGCCACTCGTCACCGAGCTCCCCGATGGTGGCCCTGCCCAGCGAAGGCGCGACGTACTCACCACGCAACTTCCGCCCCTCAACCTCAACGGCGAAAGCCTCGGCGTCGCGCTTGGTTCTGAATCCACGTTTGTCGGTTTGGCGATTGTCGGGCTTGCGGTAGCGGACACGGTAAAGCGTTGTGCCGGAGGATGTTTGGTACTTACTGATCGTCGCCACTGGATTGCTCCGATCAGTTTGCAGGCGGCCGGTTGGTCTCGGATGTTTCGAGAATCTCCAAGACCCCCTCGGCGTACTGTCGTGCCCTCCACGCCGGTGACGCGTCCGCGACGAAGGTCAGCAGTTCCTGGCCTGTCAGCTTCCCGCCGCCGGGCAGTGGTCGATCAGCACGGAGCCACTTCCACAGTTCCTCTGCCCCAACCGGTTCGGGCGTGGCCGTCACGGATACCGAATCGGAGGCGTTCGGCGTATTTGGCGCCAACAGCGTGACCGGGGATACGCCGAGCGCGGCGGCCAGGACGATGAGATCGTCGACATCGACGCGCCGTTCGCCAGACTCGATTCGGCGCACTCCTAGTGGTGGAATCGGCCGCCCCAGTTTCTCAAGTCGCTCTGAAAGCTCGGTGACGGGCGTTCTGCCACGTATTTCCCTGATTCTCGCCCGGACGGTCTCGCCGGTCGGACCTAGTCCGCGGCCCCGCTGGTCATCTGTTGCTGCCATGTCAGCACCGTAACTGATCAATCTTGATAAGTCACCGACTCACTCTTGACAATCGAGCCACGGTGATGCACTGTGATCAATCAAGTGATCAATTCTGATCCTTCGACTGATCAAGGATGGCAACAATGGATGAACTACCGGTGATCTTGACACCGCGGCAGTTGGCCGAGCTGCTCGCCACGACCGAGGCATCGCTGGCCCAGGACCGCTACCTCGGCAGGGGAGTGCCCTACACGAAGGTCGGCGCGAGAGTCCGCTACCTGCGCGACGACGTCCTGAGCTTCCTGGCGGCCAACCGGCGCGGCGGCACGTCCGCTGTGGCGACGCTGCGTGGCGCCTAGCCAAAACAAGAGCGGCGGCCTCCGCCACCACCACGGAGACCGCCACCGCCAAAACCCAACCCCACCAAAGATCGGAAAACCAATGATTGCACAACCTTGCGACAAGGTGCAGGCGACGCTTTCCGCCGTTGCCGACGCCCTCGACGCTCTATCGGATGCGAAGCTCGAGGCCGCACGGGCACTGGACCGGACAGTGACCGGCGATAAGTACGACAGCCACGCACACACCCTGGCGACTGGAGAGTTCTCCGGCGTCTGCTCCGCCTACACGCTCGTCATGCGAATGCTCACCGATCACCGTCGGGCGGATCTCGCATGAGCGGCCAGCGTTCCGCCGAGACGGTCGCCGCCATCGACCGAGGGCTAGTCGGCGACCGCTCGATCTGGGCCGCCCTGTTCGACGGGGAGTTCCGGCTGGCCGTGCCCTGCTCACGCTGCGGCCGCTGGTTGACATCAGCCGCATCGAAGAAGCACCGCCTCGGATCTCGCTGTGCGGCCCGGGCCGGCAACCGGTGAGCGGCAGCGGAATCGACGCCCAATGCATCGGCGCCCACGCCGTCGAGTACGCCAGGTGCGGCTGGGAAGTGTTCCCGCTGCGCGGCAAGATGCCCGCCTTCCCCAACCCGCACGCGGAGGCCAGCCCCGAGCGCGCCGACTGTAAGGGGGAGTGCGGCCTCGACGGGCATGGGCTATTCGACGCGACAACCGATGTCGCGAAGGTCATCGACTGGTGGTCGCGCCGCACCTGGAACATCGGCGTGAGGCCACCGGCGACGATGTTCGTCCTCGACGTGGACGACATGGAGGCACTGGTGCGGCTGGAAGCCGAACACGGTTCACTGCCAACCACTTTGACCACGATCTCGGGCAGGCAGGCCGGCGGCCGGCACTTCTGGTTCTGGCACCCCGGCGGCCCGATCCGGGCCAAGGTCATCCCCAAGGCCATCGAAACCAAGACCCGCAGCGGCTATTTGGTGATGCCGCCGTCGATCCACCCGATCAGCGGCAACCGCTATCGGCGGATCGACGCCCCGGTGGCCAAGCCTCCCCGCTGGCTGGTCGACCTGATCCGCCCACCGGTTCCGACGCTGCGGTCGGCGCCCCGCTCGGCTGCACTGCTATCGGGGCCGCGCTCCTGGGGCCGGTCCCCGGCCGATGACTTCAACGCGGCACGGACATGGGCCGAGATCCTCATGCCGCACGGCTGGACCTGCCTGGGCAACGACACCGAAGCCGATGGCGCCCGGTGGGCTCATCCAGCCGCCACCGCCAAATGGTCCGCCACCCTGCGCCATGGGCTGCTGTTCGTCTACACCACATCGACGGAGTTCGACAGCACCGACGGCGCTGGAACCACGAAGGGCTACACCAAGTTCCGCGCCTTCGCCGTTCTGAACTTCCACGGAGCCACGGAGTCCGAACGGATGTCCGCCGCCACCAAATCCCTCATCGCACGGAGCAGCCTCTGATGTTCGACGCCACCACCGCCCCACCGGAGCCCGACGACATGTACTTCGACGGCGATCCGATCCCGCTGACCGCGACCAGGGCACTGCCCACCTACCCCGTCGATGCGTTGCCGCCACCGGTTGCGGCGATGGTCGAAGCCGTCGCGCACTGCACCCAGACCGATCCGGCGATGGCCGGAACATCGGCGCTGACCGTGCTGTCGGCCTGCACCGGCGGTCATGCCCTAATCGAAGTCCGGCCAGGCTGGCGGGAGCCGCTCCACATCTACGCCGCAACCGTCGCCGCCCCCGGGGAGCGGAAGTCGGCGGTGCAGTCGGCGATGGCGGGTCCGCTGCTGAGCGCGGAGAAGAAGCTGGTCGAGGACATCCTCGGGGAGAGACTGGAGGCCCAGGCCCGCAAGCACGTCGCCGAGGTCGCCGCCGAGAAAGCCAAGCAGGCCGCAGCCAAGGCGGCCAACGGGGACAACTGGGACGAGGCGATGGCCGACGCCATCGGCGCTGTCTCCATCGCCGAGAAGATCACCGTTCCGCCGATCCCCCGGATCGTGGCCGACGATGTCACTCCGGAGGCTGCCGCCAGTCTGATGGCCGAGCAGGGCGGTCGGCTGGCGATCATCAGCGCCGAGGGCGGGATCTTCGACATCATCGCCGGCCGCTACAACGGCAACGTCGCGAACCTCGACTGTTTTCTCAAAGGCCACGCCGGTGACCCGATGAAGGTCGACAGGAAAGGCCGGTCGCCGGAGTACATCGAACAGCCGGCACTGACCCTCGGTTTGATGATCCAGCCCGACGTGTTGTCCACCATCGGCGCGAACCGGCAATTCCGGGGCCGGGGCCTACTGGCCCGATTCCTCTACGCCTTCCCCACGTCGAAGGTCGGTCGCCGCCTGATCGCCGCCCCCGCCGCCGGGGACGACACCGTGGGCGCCTACGCAGATGTCATCACCAGCCTGGCCGCAGGAATGGCCGGGTGGGTCGGTGACCCGGCGGTGCTGACACTCACCCCGGCCGCTCATGAAGCCATGATCCGCATCGAAACCGATGTCGAGAAAGATCTCGACGGCGATGGACCGCTGCGGCCCCTTGCCGACTGGGGATCGAAGTTCTGCGGTGCGGTCGCCCGAATCGCCGGAATGCTGCACCTAGCCCAGCACGGCGCCGAGCTCGGCCCCCGCACCGCGGTGACCGCCGACACCGTGGTCGCCGCGTTCCGCATCGGTAACTACTACCGCGCCGCCGCCATCAAAGCGTTCTCCGACATGGGCGCCGACCAGGGGACCGCCGACGCCCTGTACCTGCTGCACCGCATCGCCTCAATCGGAGTCGACGAACTGTCAGCGCGGGACATGTTCAACGCAGCACGAGGCCGATTCAAGTCGGTGCAGGACATGGCCCCGGCCGTCGACAAGCTGATCGACCACGGCTTGATCGCACCGATTCCGCAGGAACTTCCGACCGGTCGAGGTCGACCACCATCGCCGCGCTTCAAGGTTCACCACTTGGCCGCAGAAAACGCATAAACCGCACAAATCCATTAATGCGATTACTGCGATTACTGCGGCCACCTACTGCCACTGAGCTTTTCGACTCAAGAGAGGACAGGACGGCATGAACACCGCCCGACATCTCCGACTCGCCCCGACCGACGCCGAAGTTCTGGCCGGCGAGATCAGCGCCATCTGCGCCCAGATCGACCGCCGCCTGGGCAACCCGCCTGGCACCGCCGAGAACGGGATCTATTTCTGGCTGGGCCCGCCCGGCTGGCAGAGCGCCGAGGTGCTCGCCGCCCTACACCGCGACGCGCTCACCTTCCTGCTCGACCTCACCACCACCACCGAGAGGCACAACCCATGAAGACCTACACCGTCACCATCACCGGCCTCGACGGCGACGACCCGAAGTTCGACGCCAACGGCGCCGCACTGCTATTCGGTGTCCCCGTCGAACAGATCAAGGCAGCCGCAGCGGCGGGGCCGACACCCGCTGAATGGATCAAAGCAATGCGACGCCGCGCTAACGAGGCGTTCGCGGCCACCGGCGGTGAGGATTTCCTCGACATTCTCGAATATTGGGCGCGCCGGGAGCATGACGCCCAACTGGTGCTGGTCAAGCAATGAGCATCATCGGATTGCTGACCGCTATCGGCTCACCCGGCCTGCCGGGTGCCCGATGCAGGGGTCGCGGCTACCTGTTCGACGAAGCCGAACCGGGCGAACCGGAGGCACTGGTGGCCCAGCGTCACGCACAAGCGGTGCAACTGTGCCGCGGCTGCAAATCACTGCCTGCCTGCGCGGCGTGGGTGGACAGCCTCAAGCCGTCGCAGCGGCCCCGCGGGGTCGTTGCCGGCCGGATCAATTCCCGCCCATCCGGGCGACCGAAGAAGGAGATTCATGGAACCGACGTTTGACCCGCCACCCCCGCCCGACATCGTGGCCCGGCGCGGCATCGACGCCGACACCCTGCGACTGCTCGACGCCGCCCAGGGCCAACAGGTGCAGATCCACATTCCCGGCGAAGTCGTGGTCGATGTCGACGGCATCCCGATTGCCGTCGAGCCGTCGACCGTCACCGCCGGATCGCTGGCCGGGTTCACCATCAGTCGCGCCGAACTGGCGGCCACCGGACTCACCGAGAAGGAGGTGCCGAGTGTCCGAATCGCTGACTAGCGAAGCTGCCCGGTATCGCCGCAAGCTCCGTGAGGTCGAAGCCGAACGGGACCGGCTGGCCGCCCAGGTCGAGCAGCTCCAGCGCGGGATTGTCGAGGGCCTGCTGGAGGTCGAGGTGGTGGGTATCGACGCACTCAGTGCCACCGGCGCCGAGCTGGCCGCCCTGCTCGACGACAACGGCCTGCCCGACACCCATAAGGTCCGCCAGGCCGCCCAGGACGCCCGTGCGGCCCTGGGAATCCCTGGCCCGCTCTATGTCCCTCAGGAGGGCCGCTGGACGCCCCTGACGCCCCGCAGAACATTCCCCGACGCATTCAAGGAGAAACGATGAACCGCAAGACAATCGACCCCGACACCGTCAACCTGATCCCCGCCGGCGACGGGGCGGTGGAGATGGCCCTGGGCCTGGCCGCCGACGGCAAGACCCTGGTGCCGCAGATGACCGTCGACACCGCCAACCTGGGCCGGTTCCGCATCATCCTGACCGGCCGGGACCTGGGCCTGATCGCCGCATGGGGGAAGACGGTGCTGTCTATGACCGATGAGCAGGCCGCCGACATGATCCGCAAGCTGACCGAGAACCAGGAAGGA
>JAUPKO010000324.1 GCA_030837395.1 Actinomycetota bacterium
GATTCATAGAGGGCATAATCCTGGCTCCAAAGTGTGCGAGGTCGCGTCCGAGTGACGGCAACTGCTTCATCAAGCAGTCTCGACGGGTTGACGTCGGCGCACAATTGGCCCTTGGTCGTAAGACCCTCACGCGTCCGGCAGACCTGCGAGATGCCCCAAACAGTCACTCGCGTTCGGGTAGCGCGAAATCACCCGTGTCTTTGCCCGATTCGCGGGCAACTGACGATGACACTGCAATAGAGCAAACGAGTGGGGAGCAAAGTGAAGCGAGGGTCGGTAGCCGTTTCGAGCGTCGCGGTCGCACTCGCCGCATCGCTGGGCACTTTCTTCGTCGCCCTCCTTCACTCCTCAGGCGCCTCGATGGCCGTGGTGAGTGCAGCTGGCGGAGTTGCCGTCGGCGTTTGTGCGGTCACAGGTGCGCTGAGCATCCGGTTCCAACCGCCAATCCCACCGATGTGGGAAGAAGGCCGTTGGGCCTTCAGCGTCGGTGCTCTACTGTTGCAGGTTGCTGGAGCCTCGGCATGGCTGGTTAGCGCAGGGCCTTGGCCACCTGCGCTCGCGGCTCTCAGCGTTGGGGCAGGGCTCTTGGCGGCGATCCCACTGGCACCGCCGAGGCAGCGCATCATCGATGTTCGCGACGTTCCGTCCGCTGAACTGATTCCGGGATTCGGAAGCCAAGAGCTCGCGCCTGATGGTCGGCCAGCCGCGGTGTTCCTCCCGCACGCCTCGGTCTCCCACGCGGTGCGGCGTTCCCGCATGCCTGGGGATACCGACTCCGATCACTAACGACTCCCACCCGACTCTGCCCTCGCTTGGGGTAGCCCGGTGGCATCATGTGCGGGTGCCGTTCCATGTCGTCCTCCACGAACCGCAGATTGCTGGCAACACCGGGAACATCATTCGCCTGTGCGCTAACACCGGCGCCCAACTGCATCTGGTCGCGCCGCTGGGCTTCGAACTGGACGATGCCCGCCTACGCAGAGCAGGCCTTGACTATCGCGAGTTCGCGCATGTCCGAACGCATCAGAGTCTGGGCGAGTGCCTCGACACCCTGGGTCAGCCCCGAGTATTTGCTTTTACCGCCCGAGCAACTCGCACGTTCGAAACGGTCCAGTTCACCGCTGGCGATGCGCTGCTCTTTGGGCCAGAGAGTGATGGTCTCGATTCGGCGGTCCTGGCCACCATCGATGACGCCCGCCACGTTCGCATTCCCATGCGAAGCTCAAGCCGAAGCTTGAACCTGTCTAATGCCGTCGCGGTCGCTGTCTATGAGGGACTGCGGCAACTCCGCTACCCATTGGATTGAGAATGGAGGACCGCGCGTGACGACACCTCTGCACGAAGCGATCAGCGAGCGTTACGGCCTGGAGGAGTATGTCTGCCTCGACGCCCAACTCACCCAGTGGCAGGCGAGCCGACCGCTGGAAGGCATCCGAGTTATCGACTTCACCCCGGTCTTCCGAAACACGCTAACCAAGTACGAACCGTTGATTGCTGCAGGCGCCGACCTCACCATCGGACTGCACCCGCAAATCGCCGCCGACGCTGGACTCGTCGCCGAACTCCCTGTATTGGGCCTGCGAACGGCCACCCACCCCGCGTCCCAAGACTTCGACCTCGTGTTGGACTGCGCAGGCAGGAATGCCGATCTTGTCGCGAACTTCGGCCACGTCGAACTGACCCAGTCGGGAATTGAGGCGTACAAAGGTTCACGGGGACCTGTGGTCGTTGTCGACATGTCAGATCTCAAGTTGCTCGAGACCGTCTTCGGCACTGGTGACTCATACTTTCGCGCTTTGGAGCATTTCTGCGTTCCAGCCGCGGACGGCCCCGTTCTGATCTTCGGAGGTGGCAAGGTCGGCACCGGCATTGCCTACGCGGCACAACAAAGGTCGATCGAGCCGATCATCGTAGACTTTCCAGGATCTGGACTTCGCTTCGTGGACACGACAGTCGTTTCGGCTGTGGATCTCCACGCGGTGGAGGCAGCCATCACCCGGGCGCACACGATCGTCACCGCGACCGGGAAGCGAAGTTCCGTCGCACAATTCGCCGAGGCACTGACCCAGAGCAATGCGGTGTTGGCGAACATGGGCGTGGATGACGAGTTCGGCGCGGGCGTGCCAGCAGAGCGCGTGCTTCATTCCAAGGTTCCAGTGAACTTCGTGCTGGACGAACCGACTCTGCTGACGTATCTGGATCCGGTCTTTGCGCTATCGAACGCCGCCGCTGTCCAGCTCGTTGCGGGCGAGACTGCCAATGGGATTAGCGCGCCGCTGTCTGACACTGAGGAGCTGATCCGCGCGTCGCTCACACAGACCGAGACCCACGTCCAAGAACTCGCGGCAATCGCCACGATCGCCGCGTCACGCCGCGACTAGCCAGAGGCCGCCGACGTCGGTGATGCCGCTGACTTGGTAAGCACTGGAGACTTAGGGGCGGCTGACCACACAGGCAGCTCCACCTGTTCTCCACATGGAACCAGCGGCCCGAAAGCCTCCATCGTTGGACACGCTTTGGGTGATCCGTCGTTGTTGTAGCAACTGTGGATCTCTAATAGCCGAGTCGCGGCATTTGCGTCACATGCCGTCTGGATCGGCTTTCCCGTGACCTTCTCGACGATGCCACGAATTCGCGCAGTGGGCACGCTCTGGCCTGCCAATGCGTTGATCTCGGTACTGGCGCGCTGCAATTGTGTGGCCTTGTCCACTCCTA
>JAUPKO010000325.1 GCA_030837395.1 Actinomycetota bacterium
CGTCAACCCGGTAGTCAGCTTTAGCAACGGTGCGGATCGCTCGCTCAACGGTGACCGTATCGTCGATCCGGCGCTGCCGTCGTCTCCCACCGACCGCAATGCTCCAGTCGGCGCCTACTACTCCCGCTCTGCCGGTCGTCCGCTCTTCTCCCCCACCGGACCCCGTGCCACCGACGTGAATCAGGGCCGGATCAACGACTGCAAAACGGTATCCGCGTTGGCGGCGCTGGCCGGGCGCAGTGCCGGCGGGTCGAACTGGGCCGTGCGTTCGGCGATGGTCGATTTCGGCGACAGCACCTACGGCGTGCGGCTGGGTGGTCGGTACTTCCGCGTCGATGACGACCTGCTGTACCTGCGCGGCGGTGTACTCGCCCAGGCCGGACCCGGCGCCGCCAACTCCATCTGGGTAGCCATCGCGGAGAAGGCGATCGCCCACTTCGCCTCGCCGGCGGCCAATCCGCGCTACTGGGTGTTGACCTCAACGTCGTCGACCGTGTCGTTCGCAGGCTTCGGATCGTCGAACACCGGCACGCCGTTGATCGGCGAATATGCCGTGTCACAAGCCGACCTCGGGGTCAAACTCGGCAATGCCGTGGCGGCGGCCCGACCGGTGACGCTGTCGTTGACACCTCGGGTTTCTACCGTCGGTGGGGTGCACGCCTACACCCTGTGGGCGGTGAACCGGGTGGGCGGTGTGGTCACGTCTGTGGTTCTTCGGAACCCCTGGGGAACCGACGGCAGCCGGAACGGCTACAACGACGGGACCAACGACGGACTGGTCACGTTGCCGTTGGCATCGATCTGGGCTGATCGCATCCCGGATGCCAACTTCGGCCCCGGCCGAGTGAACTGGGGATCCCCGATCCCAGTCGGCTGAACCGTGTCAGCCCCCCCGGCGCCACCTAGTTCGGCGCAGGTAGGAGATCTGGGCTAACCGTTGCCCTAGGCCTGCAACGATGTGGGATCAGGTAGTCCAACCCGAATAGTTGAGACGGCCCCCAGTCACTGCCCGAACCCCCGTGCCCGCTTCGCGCGCATGTTGATGCGGGAGAATACCCGCATACTGGGTGTGCGGTAAAATCCCCACACGGTAAGGAATGGCTTGGGACTGGAGAGGACATCATGGCGAAGGTGCATGCGCGCAAGGCGCGGGACCTGTCGTCTGCGCTGGTCGCGGTACGCCGCCGCCGCGGCTGGTCCCAGGCCGAAATCGCGGACCGGATCGGTGTCAGCCGGGACTATGTGGGGGACCTGGAGTCCGGGGAGTTGGGCTTGCAGGTGAGCCGGCTGATGCGGCTGTACGGTGAGCTCGGAGTGGGCGTCGTGCTGACCCTGCCGGAGTCGACCGACGAACCGGAGGCGCCCCATGCCTGAAATCCTCGTCGTGCGACTGCACGACCGTGTCGTTGGCCAATTGCGCAGGGGCAGGGACCCGTCGCGGGTGCGACTGACCATCGGTGAGGACTTCGACACTGGACTGACCACCCTGACCGACAGTTTCACCGTCATACCCGGCACCGAGGCGCCCAGCGACACGGTGTCGAACTTCCTGGGAGGGTATGTTCCCGAGGGCAACCACCGGACCGTTATGGCTAGCCGTCGAGGCGTCGACCCAGGGGACCTGTTCGCGCTGCTGCGCGAGTTCGGGGGGTCGTTGGCGGGCGCGGTGACCGTCCGCCCACCGGGTGGCTACGACGGCCAGCCCACGGCGGGCTGGCTAGCTGACATGTCGGAGTCGGGTCTGGCCGACCGACTGCGCCAAGCGCTGCGAGAAACCGACCAGGCCGTGCCCGACGACAGCCGCTCAACCCTTCCAGGTTTCCAACCGAAGGTACTGGCCTGCCGTGCCGCCGGCGGATGGGCGCAGCCGCACGGGGCGGCGCACTCCACCCACATCCTCAAGCCAGCTGTGCCTGGGCGGTCGTCCCGACTGGTTGACGAGCACTACGGCCACCTGCTGGCCCAGGCAGCCGGACTGTCCGGGTTCGCCTCCGAACTGCTCGTGGCCGACGATGTCGACTTCCTGGCCATCCAGCGGTTCGACCGGTTGGTCCTCCCCGGTCCCGCGGTGGCACTACTCCACCAGGAGGATGCCGCACAGGCACTGGGACTGGACTGGCGCACGTCGGAGGCGAAGTTCCAGGACCCACACTGGCCGGACAACCCGGCGCGCGCGTCCGCCGGCAGTGTGGCGCAACTGCTGGCCACCGACCCGGGCAGCGCCACCCTGTTGCGGGACTGGGTGCGCAGGCTGGTGTTCAGCGTCGTGCTCGGCGATAATGACGCGCACGCGAAGAACATCGCTCTGCTGCACACTGGGCAGGGCACCGTTCTGGCTCCGGTGTACGACGCGGTGCCCAACCTGTTCGCGCGCGACATGATCGACGAGGGTTTCCGGCTGGCTTTCGCCGTGAACGGTGCCTTCGACCACCGGCACGTCAGCGCCGACTCGCTGGTGGCGGAGGTCCAGTCCTGGCGCCTGATCGCCCCTTCAGTGGCCAGCGCCGCCGTCTCCGACGCGGTTGCCGTGTGCACCCAGGCGGTCCAGGAAGTGTCACCGCCCGATGGTGTCTCTATGGGCCTTGTCGACAAACTCACCTGGACAGTCGACCGGCTGGCGGCCGGCGACATAATCGGCACGTCACCGTGGCAGGCTGGAAAATCCATGACGATCCCCAGACCTCGCAGCGGCCCTGCCAGTGAACGCACAGCAGGAGCTTCTCGGACTGACCAGCACGGCGCGACGGACCGGTAACGTGGAAGTCAGGAGCCGACGGGGACCTGAACCACTTGGCTGGCGACCGTCCGCGGGGAGGTGCACGCCGACGGAGGGGCGCTGGCGCTGTAGGAGGCGAAGCAGTAGCTGCTGGCCACCGGTGCCGAGAACAGCGTAATGAGGCCGCCGGCATGCACGTACGCGTTGAATTCGAAGGTTCCGTCGGAGCCGTTGCCATTGAGGAAGTTCAGCATGTTTGACACCTGCCAGGTTTCGCCGGGCGCAGGGAATTCGTCCGTGTAGGGGCAGGCGATATCGCCAGCGGGCTTACTTGAACTGACCGAGTTCCAGTTGTCGAAACTGGTC
>JAUPKO010000326.1 GCA_030837395.1 Actinomycetota bacterium
CCGGATCAGGGACGGGGTCAGCAGGATCGACACCGCCAGTGAGAAGGCGACGGCGACGATGATCAGCCTCATTGCGCCTGCTCCTGGTCGGACTGCGGGGCGTCGGCGGCCAGCTTTTCCGCCAGCGCGCCCAGGCCTGCCGAATTGGAGGCCTTGACCAGGACGACGTCACCGGGTGCCAACTCCGCACGCAGCAGGTCCAGAGCGGCGTCGGCGTCGGGAACCATGACGGACTCCGACCCCCAGGAACCCTCCATGACCGCCCCGTGGTGCATGGCGCTCATTGGCCTCCCAGTTCCGACAACGACAAGTCGTCTGATATCTAAGCGCACCGCGAGCCGACCGATTCGGTCGTGTTCGCTAATCGAGTCCTCCCCCAGTTCGGCCATTTCGCCGAGCACCGCCCAACTGCGGCGGTCGGACCGGGCCTGGGAATGGTCCACGGACCGGGACATCGCGGCCAGAGCCTGCAATCCGGCCCGCATGGAATCGGGGTTCGCGTTGTAGGCGTCGTTGATCACCGTCACCCCGTCGGTCCGGGTCCGCACCTCCATCCGGTGCCGTGACGCCGGGGCCGCCCCGGCCAGCGCGTCGGCAACCTGGCCCAGGCTCGCCCCGCACTCGAGCGCCACCGCGGCCGCGCACAGCGCGTTGCTCACCTGGTGTTCGCCGTGCACGGCCAACTGCACCTCGACCTGTTCGCCGCCGCGGGTCACGGTGAAACGCGGCCGCGCCAGTTCGTCGACCTCGACGTCCTGCGCGCGGATCTCGCTCGTCGGCCCGGTTCCGACGGTGACGACGCGCGCCCGCGTCTTGCCGGCCATCGCCGCGACCACCGGGTCGTCGGCGTTGAGCACCACCACGCCCGAAGCTGGCACTGCTTGCACCAGTTCGGCTTTCGTCTGCGCAATCACCTCGCGCGAGCCGAATTCACCGAGGTGGGCGGTGCCGACGTTGAGCACCGCAGCGATCGACGGCGTGGCGATGCGGGCCAGTGCCGCGATGTTTCCGGGATGCCGGGCCGACATCTCCAGGACCAGGAAGTCGGTGTCCCGGGTCGCCCGCAGCACGGTCCACGGGTGGCCCAACTCGTTGTTGAACGAACCCGGCGGGGCCACCACCTCGCCGAGTGGCCGCAGCACCGCGGCGATCAGGTCCTTGGTCGAGGTCTTGCCCGAGGAACCGGTGATCCCGACGATCCGCAGTCCACCTGCCGCCAGTTCGGTGGCCACCGCGCCGGCCAGTTTGGCCAGCGCCGCCAGCACGGCGGCCCCGGACCCGTCGGTATCGTACTCAATCGCCCCGGACCCGGTGTCGGCGTCCACGGCGGGCGGCACCACGATGGCCGGCACGCCGACCGGGCGGGCGGCCAGTACTGCCGCCGCCCCGGATGCAACGGCTGCCGCGGCGAAGTCGTGGCCGTCCGACCGCGCCCCGGGCAGCGCCAGGAACAGCCCGCCGGGGGTGACGGCCCGCGAGTCGAACTCCACGGTTCCGGTCACGTGCGTCGCGGCGGCCTCGGCGGGGCTGATGCCGGCCAGCTGGCCGCCCACGATCTCGGCGATCCGCGCCACGGTCAGATCGATCATCGCGCCACCTGTATCTCCAGTGCCCGCGCGAGTTCCTCGCGGTCGTCGAACGGGCGGGTCTGCCCGCCGCCGGTCTGCCCTCGCTCATGTCCTTTGCCGGCGATCACCACGACGTCACCCTGGCGGGCCCAGGCGACCGCGTATTCGATCGCAGCCCGCCGGTCACCGATCTCGCGCACCTCAAAGGACTTGGAATGGACTGCACCGTCCGCCGGGCCGGCGCCGGCCAGGATCGCGGCCCGGATTACGGCCGGATTCTCATCGCGGGGGTTGTCGTCGGTGACGACGACCAGGTCGGCAAGTTCCGCGGCCACCTTGCCCATCGGCTCCCGCTTGCCCGCATCCCGGTTCCCGCCGGCTCCGAACACCACGGCAAGGCGTCCGCCCGGCCGGCGCAGTGTCTCCAGGACCGCACTCAGCGCGCCGGGCTTGTGGGCGTAGTCGACGACGGCCAGAAAGTCCTGGCCGCGATCGATCAATTCCAGCCGGCCCGGAACCGAGGCCGCACGCAGCCCGGGCGAGGCCTGCTCGGGAGAGACGCCGATGTTGTCGAGCATGGCCAGGGCCAGCATGGCGTTGGCTACGTTGTAGCGGCCGGGCAACCGGATACGGAGCCGATGGTGCACTCCGGCGGGATCGACGGCAGTGAACTCCTGCAGCCCGTTCTCGAAATCACCGTCCAGGACGACGATGTCCTGGGCAGACCAGTCGGCCGGGTTCCCTTCGACGCTGACCGTTACCGCGTCGTGGGCGCGCTCAGCCATCAGCCGGCCGGCTTCGTCGTCCACGCACACCACGGCGGCGTGGGCCGAGAGCGGCGATGACGGGTCGAACAGCCGGGCCTTCGCCTCGAAGTAGGCCTCCATGGTCGGGTGAAAATCGAGGTGGTCGCGGGACAGATTGGTGAACCCGCCCGCAGCGAACCGGACGCCGTCTACCCGGCCGAGTTCCAATGCGTGACTGGATACCTCCATCACAGCGGTGTCCACCCCCTGCTCGGCCATCACCGCCAGCAACGCCTGCACCGCAGGCGCCTCCGGGGTGGTCAGCGCGCTCGGGACGTCGGTGCCGGCGATCCGTACGCCCACGGTGCCGATCAGCCCCACGGTGCGGCCCGCCGCACACAGCCCGGCCTCGATCAGATGGGTCGTGGTGGTCTTGCCCGACGTCCCGGTCACCCCGAGGACGACCACCCGGTCCGATGGATGGCCGTAGACGTCGGCGGCGATCGCGCCGAGGACCGAGCGCGGAGCGGGGTGCACGAGAACCGGAACAGGCGCGGGGTCGCCGAGCAGGCGTGCGATCACCTCGACGCCGGCCGGGTCGGTGAGCACCGCAACGGCCCCGGAGGCTATGGCAGCAGCGGTGTATTCGGCCCCATGGGCGCTGGTACCCGGTAGGGCGGCGAACAGATCACCGTCGGCGGCCTCCTGGGCCCGCAGAGTGACTCCGCGGACGCGAACGTCCGGAATGTTGCCGTGTGCAGGGGCCGCTCCAACGCGGGCGGCCAGGGCGGCCAGGGCCAGCCCC
>JAUPKO010000327.1 GCA_030837395.1 Actinomycetota bacterium
ACGCGATGCGTATGTCTACGTGGGGAGGTCAGGCGACTTTAAGGTTCGCCCACGCAGGCATGAGAAGATCCCGCTGAACTCAAATGGCGGCCAGCAGTGGGGTGGTCCAGGCGGAGTCAGCCACATCGAGTTGATCTACGCGAAGAGCGGCTCGTCCCCGAGTGTATGGACATCCGTTGATCTGGACGACCTCGAGAAAACTCACATTAAGCGAGCTCGGGACCGACAGCAGGAGGGTGGACCAAAGGTCCTGAACTCCTACGGGGGCGGCAACGGCCCGGCCTCACTCCCACCAAGGGCCCAGCACTACTACTGGGGTGTCTAGGCAAGGCAGCCGCTCCCGCCTCATAGGGTGGCTGAGCTGGTGCCAGGAGTGGCGGTGGGGCGGCTGATGGCTCGCTGCTGAATCTTGACACCCTCTGGATCCCGGGTTGAGCAGCAGCGACTCGAAGCGAATCGCCTCCGGCCCTTCGGTTCACATCGAGGCATCCAGGCCCTGTGCTGACCTACGACCTGCCCAACGGCCGGCAGGCCAGCGTCGAGGTCGAGGACCGCTGACGCTCCCCACGGGGGCTGTGGACAACTGCGGACGGCACGTAGCGGATTCTGCCTACTCTCCTTGGTAGAGCTCCCGCCGATTGGGCGGCGGGGCTGCAATCCGGGGGGTACTCGTGGCCGCACCACTTACGTCTGCATTTGCTGTTCCCGCTGTGACAAACGCGCCGCGCCGCCCTGGCCGGCTGTTCGGGGTCCTGGTGGCACTTCTGGTCGGCCTGCTCGCCGGGTTGGCCCTTCAGGCGCCCGCTGCCGCCGCAGGTGCGGACGGGTCGCCGGTCGCCCTCACCGTGACGCCGGCCGCAGTGCCGCCAGGCGAGCCGGTGGCGGTGACGGCCACAGTGGCCAATCCCACCGGCACGGTAGCCACCGCGGCCGCTACCACCGCCGTCCCGCCCGGCACCGAGCTGCGCCGGGCGACGCCGCCCGCCGGCTGGGACCTGGAGTACTCCACCGACGATGGCGCCACCTGGTCGGCGACCGCCCCGAGTCAGTTGGCAGATGTGACCCGAGTGCGCTCCAGCGGCGCCATGGCAGCAGATCCGGCCAGCGCCGCCGAGCCGCTGACACCATTGACGGCCGTCGGGGCCTTGCAGGTCACCGGCGGCGGGGACGGCTACGGGGCCCTGTTCCACCAGGACAAACTCTGGTTGGTCAACCACCACGCCCGAGCGGTGGACGCCACCGACGTCAACGGCCTGTCGCCCGGCGGCGAGTGGCTCAAGTGCTTCAACCGCATCGACGGATCACCGTGCGCGGCCCCCTACCCCGGTGCCGACGGCACCTTCATCTCCGAGGTGCCCGGCACCCCCTTCGGGCAAGGCAATTCCACCCTTGTCACCCCCAACGCCTCAGTCGCCGCCATCGACCAAGCCACGGGCCGGCTCTATGCCGCGGTTCAGGTCCACGCCATCAGCGGGTCAAGTACCGTCGGCTGGATCTGCGGTGAGTTGGCGACGATGACCTCCTGCGGCTTCACCCCCACGGGCACCGAGGAGGCCCCGACGGACCTGGGCGGCAAGAACATCTTCACGGCTCTCAACCCGGCGCAGGCCTGGGAACCGGCGAACTCCGCCACACTGCTGTACGCGGTGGGCTCCTCGGGCACCATCTACTGCTTCGATGTCGCCGCCGGTGATGTCTGCCCGGACAACGCCGACATGTCCGTGCCCACCCGAACCAAGAGCACCAACCTGCGCTTCGTGTACGCATCGGTCGCCGGCGAGTCCCTGGACTCGCCGGCACCGCGCTACGTCTACGTCGTGTCGGCGGTCGACGACCGCACCGGCCTGTTGCAGTGCCGGGACCTACAGACCGGCCAGGGGTGCAGCACCGGGGTGGCGACGATCACCCTGCCGGACGCCCATCCCGGCGCCGCCACCGTGTCCTATGGCCAACCTCTGCCGGTGTTCAGCACCGCCGGCGCCTTCGAGGGGGTCTGTGTGTTCGGCCAAAGTCTGTTCAGCACCGGCGTGTGGACGTGCTACCGCCCCGATGGCGGCCGGCTACCGGCGTGGGAGGCCGCGCTGGCAGCCGCCACACCGGGCCAGTCGGCTCACTTCGGTGGCCGCGCCAGCCCCTACGCCACGGCCGGTCCGTTCTTCGAGCAGTCGCTCATGGTCTACGCCAAGTTGCTCGGCACCCGCCTCTACCTGCCATGGGTCACCTACCCCAACGCGTTCTCGGAGGGCGCGGTCAACAGCGTCACCTGCCTGGACTTCGGCACGGGTGCGGCCTGTGCTGACTTCACGCCGCCGTCGGCTCCTTACATCGAGAACGTCATCTACACCGTGGACGAACCCGCTGATCTGCCCGGATGTTTGTGGTGGTCCGGCGACAAGGGTCGGCTGCAGGCCTTCCGGGGCGAGTCCGGGGCGTTGGGCTGCGACCCGTTGTCGCAGACGTCGATCACTGTGACGCCAACCTCGTGCAGCCCGCTGACCGGTGCCTCCTATGCCGAGCTGGGCCTGCCGGGCCTGCCGGCAGGCCTGACTGCCACGGTGCACATCTACGACAAGGCCGGAAAGCTGCTACCGAACGGGCAGGGGCAGGTGCTGACGGGCTCTGACACCGTGGACCTGTCCGATGTCCCCATCACCGGCGACACGGCGTCCTTGACAGCAGTCGTCGACGTCACGTCGCCCACCATGGCCGACCTCGCGGCGGCATCGGTTCGGATCGGCTGGGACGCACCGGGGTTGGACGTTTGTCTGACGTTGGTGCCCACGGCCCAATGTGAGGTCGGCCCCGCGGTAACCGTGACGACCGAAGCCCTGCTCACGCCGGCCACGGGGTCACCGGTCGCCGGCTCGGCAAGCGCGAACTTCACGGTGGAGCGGTCCGACGCCGACTGCACGTTGGCACTGCTCAAGAAGGTGAACGGAGAGGTCGCCACCGAACCGCCGGGGGTGTCGGTGCCCCTGGGTGACCCGGTGACGTACCTGTTCGAGGTGTCGACCCCAGGGACGTTCCCGCTCGGGACTCCGGTGGTGGGCGACGATGCGGCTACCCCGGACGATCCGTCCGACGACTTCGCCCCGACCTAC
>JAUPKO010000328.1 GCA_030837395.1 Actinomycetota bacterium
CGCGGCTCGGTTCATCATCCCGGTGGTGGACTTCCTTCGCTCCATCCCGTCGATCGCCTTCATCCCAGTCTTCATCATGTTCTTCGGGCTCGAAGGTGAGATGCGCATCGCTGTCATCTCGTTCGCCACGTGCTTCCCAGTCCTGCTGGCGACCAACCAGGGAGTCCGCAGCACGGATCCCACCCTGCTCGATACAGTGCGAGCGCTGCGCTTCTCGTCCTTCCAGATCCTATGGAGGGTTCGGCTTCCAGCGGCTGGTCCGAGGATCTTCGCGGGAATCCAGTTGTCCGTCCTCATCGGCTTCATCGTCATGATCGGCTCGGAAATCCTAGGTGCCGGCTTCGGGATCGGGGCCTTCGCCAAGATCACGGCCGACTCCTTCCTCATCGTCGATGCGTGGACCGCGACCATCCTGATGGGGCTGCTCGGCTATGGCGTGTACCTCATCTTCCGCGGAGTGGAGCGTTTCGTCCTGCGCTGGTACTACGCGGCTAACAAGCTCGAGATGTAGCAGGGAGAGTAACCATGACGGTGGCCATTCACATTGACGACGTAAGCATGCAGTACGTCACCAACAAGGTGACGAACCAAGTGCTCCAAGGAATCTCCTACGAGGTCGAACAGCATCACTTCGTGTCCATCGTGGGGCCTTCCGGCGTGGGCAAGACCACCCTCCTGCGCCTTCTCACCGGGCTCATGCAGCCGACGGGCGGTCGCATTGTGGTTGACGGAAAGGCAATCGACGGTCCCCCTGAGGGCCTTGCCGTCGTGCTTCAGGACTACACCCGCTCACTCATGCCGTGGCTCACGGTCGAGAAGAACATCGCGCTTCCCCTGGGGCGGCAGAAGCTGAGCAAGGCCGAGCGGAAGACGCGTATCGCCTCGTCGCTCGAGGAGGTGGGGCTGACCGGAAATGAGAAGAAGTATCCTTGGCAGCTCTCCGGCGGAATGCAGCAGCGCGTCTCCATTGCACGGGCTCTGGCGACTAGGCCGTCGATCCTCGTCATGGACGAGCCGTTTGCCTCCGTTGATGCGCAGACCCGCTTCGGCCTGGAGGATCTAGTTCTCAAGGTTCGAGATGACTTCGGCATCACCACGTTGATGGTCACCCATGACATCGATGAGGCTGTCTACCTCTCCGACGAGATCATCGTGCTGCACGGCAAACCCGCCATGGTGACGGACCGGATCGAGGTGGACCTGGGTTTCCCACGATCACAGGTCGCGACGCGGAACACCGCGCGCTTCGCCGAACTCCGCACCCGGGTGTACGAGCAGGTCCAAGGGCTGGCTCAGGCGTAGATCAGGGTCCCTGCCGCACGGTGTTCCGAAGGATGCCGATTCCCTCGATCTCAACCTCCACCACGTCGCCGACCACAAGGTAGCCCGGTGGGTTCATGTACTTGCCCACGCCACCGGTCGTTCCGCCGGCGATGATGTCTCCTGGGTGCAGGGGGGTGAAGGCCGAGCAGTAGGAGACCAGCTCGGCGACCGAGTGGATCATCTCCTCCAGACGAGCGCTCTGGCGGACCTCCCCGTTGACGCGGGTCTGAATGACCTGCTGCGCGGGAGCGCCGAACTCGTCTGCGGTGACGATCCACGGGCCAATGGCTCCGGATCGATACCAGTTCTTGCCTGGAATCCACTGGGCGGTGAGAGTCTGCCAGTCACGCACGGTCCCGTCGTTGAGGCATGAGTATCCGAAGACGTGGTCGAGCGCATCCTCGACAGGTACCCCGTGGGCGGTTCGACCGATGACTATCGCGAGCTCGCACTCGTAGTCGTACTGATCGGAGGTCGAAGGTTTCTGGAGCGGGGCTTCGTGCGGCACGAAGCTGTCGACGAAGCGGGTGAATATGGTCGGGTGCTCCGTGCGATCGGGCATCCGGCCCGTCTCGACGCGATGGGTGGGGAAGTTGACGCCCGCGCACAGGATCTTCTCTGGGACCGCCGGGAGCAGGAACTCGACCTCGGGCAGCGGGATGACCGTCACTGCAGAGGCGAGGGCTTCCGGCTTTGGAAGCTCACCCCGGATGAGGTCCCTCATGGCCGTCGAGGCCAGCCCGTCGACAGCGGCCGCCGGCACTATGCCGTCTTCGCGAATCAGGCCGATCGCGTCGAGCCCCTGGTAGCGGTACCTGGCGATGCGCACGTGATCCTCCGAGGTCGGGTGGCCGAAGCGTAGTAGATTATTGATTAGTAGCACAATTATCGAAAATGTGGAGGGTGGGGCGATGGTGAGGACACCGGAGGCCGCGACGCTGGGGACCGATACGTATCAACGTGTACGGTCGGCACTCCTCGAGGGACGCTATGCGCCCGAGGAGCGGCTGGTCGCGGCCGATCTGACCGATGAGTTCGCCGTCCACGCCGGCGTTGTACGCGAGGCGCTGACCCGCCTAGCGAGTGAGGCCCTGGTCGTGGCCGAGCCCAACCGCGGGTACCGCGTGATGTCCGCGGGGGAGACGCAGGTTCAGGAGCTCGTCGAACTGCGTGCGGTGGCGGAGGACACAGCAGTGCGACTTGCCATCGCCCGCGGAGACCTCGCCTGGGAGGCGGACGTCCTCGCCGCGCATCACCGTCACACCGGTGGCGGGCCCGGAGGGGATCAGAAGGAGCGTGCGGCGCGCCACCGTGACTTCCATCTGGCCGTGCTGTCCGGCTGTGGCAACAGCCGCCTGGTGGACCTGTGCAGATCGCTGTCGACGGAGGCGGAGCTCTACCGAACGTGGGCCCGACTCGAGGTCGGTCGGCCCGAGGCAACGCACAGCCGCAGCGGCAACCGTGAGCACCGGGCCATCGTCGACGCGGTCCTCGCCCGTGACGCCGATCGGGCGTCGGAGCTGGTCGTGGCGCACCTGCGACGGACCGAGAAGCTGGCCCTCGATTATGTGCGTCGCGGGCGAAAGGGCACTTCGGCATGACTTACGACCGACGGCGCCGAGCGCCCTAGCGGGATCTGGACGACCGCGTGACGGGCCGCTTGCCAGCGCATTGTCGGACGTAGGTGGGGCGCTCGCGGCCCGTTCAATGCGATTCTGCGCCAGTCGGTCATAGGGCGAGAGCTGCAATCCCTCGGCTCGGCGCTCCGGCTCGAAGGGTCACTGTCGGATCGCTGCCGTGAACAGTCGATCATGGCGATAGCGGCTCACTGGTCATCGCATACGAGCAGTTCGCACACGAGCCGCTGGCGAGCAGGCTCGGGATCTCGTACGACGTGATCGGCCGGATCTGCGACGGCGAGCCGGGGATCGTCCTCGACACCGCACTGGAGGCGTGCCTCTCGAGCCGACGCAGAAACGAGCCGAGCGTGGGGACCTCTCGAACGATGAGTTCGAGCTGGCGACACGAGTGCTCGGGGAGGGTGGGCTATTCGAGCTCCTCATCCTCGTGGGCTACTGCGCCACTCTCGCGCTTCAGCCCCGGGTCAATCGCGTGCCGACCCCG
>JAUPKO010000329.1 GCA_030837395.1 Actinomycetota bacterium
CGGCCTCGATGACGGTTTGGTTCAAGACCTCGTCCGAGACCTGGCCAAGTCAGACCTGGTCCGTGAGTTCCCGAATGAGGCTGCCAGTTGGCTGACGCACCTGCTGGGGAGCGGTGCACGTGACGGGTTCTATGCGTGCCCTGAGGTGAAGACGGTGTTCGAGCAGGTGCGCCTGACGGTTGCGCCCGAGGTTGCCCGTGAACTTGCCGGGGCCGCGCTATCGGCGGGGTGCACCGATGCCCGAGATTGGAGCTTTTCGTGATGTGCTGAAGACGCTCGGAATCGCCCTCGCAATGAGACGTCGTATGTTGGGCTGGTCTAAACGATCAACAAGGATCTACAGGTCCGCGTCCACGAGTTCCTTCAGGAACCCGGCGCCGACCTGCACCCGGTCCACGGTATCGATCAACTCGCCACCGCGATCTTCCTGCGGCACGCGCAGCAACGCGACGCCGTCCTCCTCAACTACGTCCCCTCGCCGTGCGCACACCTTAGCGAACCTCGCCGCCATCGCCTCATCGCTCGGAGGGTCCAAGGCGAAGCCACTCGCCATGCTCCTCATCCCGACGCCGCTACGAATGAGCCGGAGCCACCCCATGTCCCAGTCGTATCTGAACCACGGGTCTTCTGCGTTGGTGCCGACGCCGCTTGACATCCAGACCTGCAGCAGGAACGGGTCGCGATGCTTGCCACCCAGCGTCTTGGTTCGCAGCATCCGCAGTACATAGCTGCCGTCACGGTCGATGCCGTAGTAGATGCCCGTGGCGCCTTCCCTCATCGCTGGATACTTGACGAGGTAGTAGCGCCAATCGAAGTCGTGCTTGTCCTCGCGCTCGGCCAGCCAGGCTTTGGTCACTTCTGCGAGATGCACGTCGAACGACTCATCAGCAGCAGCCATGCCGTCGAGGAATCGGCCCAGGACAGTTCGGGTTGCCGCGAGGTCGTCCCGCCCGGCATTGGTGAGGAGGTAGCGCCACACCGTCTCGCGGTCGGAGACACTGCTGCCGAACTGCCATGCATCCGAGCCGGGACGGCGGCGTTGGTAGTCGCCCGTCGTCAGCAGTGCCGCATTGAGAGCGAGCCAGCTGTCGGGCTCGGCGAAAGCCGTCTCGAAGGCTCTTGCGCGATCTGCAAACACTGCTGCATCCAACTCGAAGGCGCTCAGGGTGCCTCGAAGAATGGAATGGTCCTCCAACCGGCGTAGGTCCGAAGCGAGGGTTGGGTTGTCCTTCAGGAATTGACTCTTGAGGGTCTCGTCCTTGACCTGGTTGCGATTGAAACGCCGTACGTCATCAAGCGCGCCTCGGACGACGATCGCCTCGACGTCCGTGAGAAGTTCCGGCATGTACTCGCGGCGAATCTCGTTGTCGGAAGCAGCGACGAGGTTGCGCAGCACACGCAGCCGCTGGGGAAAGTGCTGCGTCTCGCGAAGTCGGTGCAGTAGAACCCCGTAGAGCAGGAGGCCCTGTTGCAGAGTGAATTCACGATTTCGGGTGCGTCGACTGTCAAACCGGTGGATGCACTGCTCGAACAGATTGCTTGTCGTCGCGCCGAAGAGCGGGACCTTCTTGCTGTCGTAGTGCTCATCGCCGGGTAGGGCGATCGAGAAGAGTCCCTCGAACACGCTATCGATGTCCTCGCCGTCCCAGGTGTCGAAGGCATCAATCATGAAGGCTAGGTTCTCGGGTGATCTTTCGCTCACCTCGCCGAACACCGCAGCAGCCCTGTGACCCAGTCGGCCAGACGCATTGCGGCCCTCCTGCAGTTCACACAACTCCGTGATGTAGTCGACGTATCGGATCAACTCGTCGTCGACTGTTTCGTTGTTCGGGTCGTTAGCGTCGTCACCACGGCGAAACGGCCAGAACACGTCCGACCACGTGCCGTCTACCTTCTGCGCGAATTCGCGGGCGCGATTGGAGTGCCCGATGTCCTGCTCAAACCGTGCTTTGAAGGCTTCGAACTCCGTCAGCGGTTTGCCGCGGGAGTTCATCTTGATGTAGAGGTCCTCGTCGGATCGCATGTCGTCCAGAGGAAGGAGATGGAACCAGATCGCTGGGGTCTCCCTGGCGTTGAGGCGGTCCCAGGCTGTCGATGCGTCCAGGCCCGTTCGCCGTCGCCGCTCGACGTCAATCGCGTCGATCATGACCAACATGGCTTGGATGGTGGGGTCGTTTCGCCACACCTGCAGGTACCAAGTCTGATCGATGATCCACTCTGATGGACGCCCTGCGTATGGCGGTAGCGGCTGCTGGACCAAGCGTTGGCAGAAGAGTCGGGCGCTCGCACGCGTCTCGTACGAGAAGCGTGTCCAGGGCGCAGCGGGTTCGAACTCGCCCGCAGCAGAGGCGAAGTACCAGTGCAGCAGGAACAGGGTGGTGAGTCGCTGTTGGCCGTCCAGCGGGTGGAAGGCTCCGTCTTCGTCTACCTTGCCGTAAACGAAGTCAAGCCCGACTGGTTGGTCGCTCTCAACAGCGTCAAGCAGCGCCTCCAGAAAGTGGTCACGTATCTCCTCTACTTTCGCGTCGGTCCGTCCCTGTGCGTAGTCGCGTTGGATGCGAGGAATCGTGATCCCCTCAATAGGTCGCGTCCCTTTGGGCACGATCTCAAACAGGTCTGCATACGTGGTTCGGTAGCCCTTGATGTCATTCGCTGCGTTCATGTTGTGGCCCCTTCGGGACGCAGGTAGTCAGCAAGCTCCTGGACCATCGCGTCGAGGTAGTTGCGACGGTCGGCGATGCTCCAGAAGAACACCTGATTCTCATCGGAACCTGTGTAGTACTTGAGGAACGCGTTGCGCGTGCACACCGGTATGAAGTGCCCTTCGCGATCGAGTTCGATGATCGCGTCCCGCTTGGCCGCGAAGACGGAGTTGCTCAGGGCGCTGTTGTCGCCGCAGTGGAGCAGTGCCAAGTTGGCGATCGCATCCACGTCTGCGTACTGCGCATCGCTGCCCGACGAGAGCAGCGCAATGAGCCGGGGTTCCAGTCGGCGAAAGTCGCTCTGTGTGACGGGAGGACTGGCCAAGACGCGGGCGACGTCGTCCAACAGGTCCCGCTTGCCGTCCTCGTCGACTTCACCGCGCCGGGCGAGCACAGCACTCTGGAGGCTCAGCCACTCCTGCCATTGCCAGGCGCGGTTGAGTCCCTCAGCGTTCTGCGCGTGGATGTGCTCAAGTGACCAGTCTCCGGCAGCGTGCTGCCGGAAGGAGTAGCGCTCATATGAGTGTTGTCGCCGTCGGACCACTTCGACGTTCATCAGCAGCAACGCCCGACTTGCCCGCTCGCGATCCTGGTAGGTGAGTTCGCGAAGCTCAGTCTCCGAGAGTTTCAGCCTGCCAGCGATGAGGGCCCGGAGTTCCGCTGCGTAGGCGGACTTCAATTTGCCCTGCGAGAGCTCAAGCAAGTCCGCGAACTGCATGCCATCAGCAACCAGAAACCCGATCTTGTGGAACAGGTCGCGGTCTTCGAACCAACCCATCACCAGTGAGTGCAGGTCGACGACCTTGTTCCAGAACCTCAACGGTCCATCCGGTCCGTTCTCGATCTGTGGTCGCAATGTCTCGAACGTCAAGAAAAGTGGTCGACCGGTGCCCCGTTCGCCTCCCGCGAGAGTGTCCAGCAGAAGGCTGATGTGCGTCGGACTCTCCTGAGCCTCCCCTGTGATGAACGCCCACAATTCGGGCTGCCGCAGGTCCCGCTCGAAGGCATCCCATTGCGCGGCAATCTCAGCCGTTCGGTCGGCTGGCCCGGGCACCTGAGCAGCCCTCGACAGAAGCAGCGCCTTCACGAGTTCAGCATCCGTCAAAGGGATTCGGCCGACGTTGAGTCGTCGGAAGAGGGTGGCCCCATCAAGGTCCGCTGGGGCCTCGTACCAGATGACTTTGACGTTCTCGAACAAGGCGCCGTGGATCTTGTTTGCTACGTGCTGTTGCCTTCCCTTGCCATGCGCTTCGAACCACGTGGATATGCAGTCGAGCGCCTCGCTGATGTGGAAGAAGTCGATGTTGTCCTCCCGGCGATCCCGGTCGGGATTCGCGAGGAAGGCAGCGCTGTTCAACCGTGACTCATACCGCAGTGTGTAGTTGGCGCCATCGCGCTGAAGCCCCTGACTCCGCATGTACTCGAAGATGAGGTAGAGCGTCGTGAGCCGTTGTTGGCCGTCGACCAACTCCCACTCGTCGCCCATCTTCTTGACCACCACGGGCTGGAGGTAGTACGCCTGCTTGACGTTCAACCAGATATCGTCGAGTAGGGCCGTGACCTCGGCTCGCCCCCACCGATAGCCACGCTGGTAGGCGGGGACAAAGAAGTCCGCCGTAATCTCCCCGACAAGTCGGGGTTCGAGTGCGGCGTCGCTCGGAATGAGGTTCACAACTTTCACAGTAGTGGGGGCCTCCGACGGAACGCGGGTCTCGACCGCGGA
Organism: Actinomycetota bacterium; assembly: GCA_030837395.1. Lineage (GTDB taxonomy): Bacteria > Actinomycetota > Actinomycetes > S36-B12 > UBA10799 > JACJWR01. The sequence continues at coordinate 4,426 of JAUPKO010000329.1, forward strand.
CCACACCCCAGCTACACGCGGACCTCCACCGGCGGCTGAACTCGTGCCCGAACCTGCTGGTACACATCAAGCCCGATCGCGGGCGCCACCCACAGTGATACGACCGCGGCGTAGTCGACGGCGAAGCCCTCCAAGGTCCCGGCCTGCTGCCGGCACTGGACCCGGACCCTGATCGGGGTGCCAGGAGGATCTGCGATTGCTGACGAGGTCTCCCATCTCAGGCTCTGCACCGTGGTCGCACCGCGCTTGGCTGCGGCAGTCGGCATGGTTGTCGACTTGACAAGTCGGCCAACCGCTCCAGTCGGCGCGACCATGTCCAACTTCGCCCGCCGGTACTGGCGATGCGCCCAGTTGACGGGGGAGAGCCACGCGAGGGTCGCGGAAATCTGCTTGATGTCCTTCGTGTTCAGGTAGTCCGGGATGGGTAGCTCTAGGAACTGCTCCTCGTCGGCGCCGATCGTGCCGAAGAACAGCAAGACCGCCTCGTTGTCCTCGCACCCGAGGCTGAAGTCGCGGGCCAACTCCCCATATCCGATGGACACCTCCCTTGGAAGCACATCGTGATCCATCCCTGGCAGATCGGCGGCCCCGTGCACCAGGAGAGCCTTGATTGCGGACGCCTTGTGGCGTCGCGAGAGCTCCACACCCACAGTCAGACGGGACACCAGATCGTGAGCGTCCACCGCCCGCCTTGCGACCAAGGGCGCGGCGAAGCTTGTTCCGACGACGTGGGCCGCTGAGTTGGTGAAACTCGGGGCGGCGACGCGGATCCCTGGGAGCACTGTGGAAGTCGGCGATCCGACCCGGACCACCGACGAGTCGTCCAGGGGCTCTCGGAACACCGCACGACCACCGGCGGCAACGAGTTCCGGCTTGACGCTCCTGCGATAGCCGCCACCCAACCTCGACACGGGACTGATGCCGGGTTCCCCGTCCGTAGGATCCAGCGTGTTGCCCAGCGGCGCGAGTCCTGACGCATCTGCATGGATGGCTCCAACCGAGATGGCGTTGATGGACTCCGCGGGGGAGATGATGCGCCTCTTGTTGATGTCCCGTGCTTGGGCTGCCGCGACCGTGGACGCTCGATCGGCGCCGCGGAGGGTGACCAGGTCTCGGTATGTCTCCGGCGACAGATTCAGAGTCGCCTCATTCCCGGCCGCGGTGATGATCACCACGCCGTATTCATACGCCAGCCAGTCGAGCATCCGAGCCCAGGAGGACACGGCGACGTCGAATGGTGTGGCGGGGTCACCCACGGAGAGGTTGACCACCATCACGTCAGGGGCCGCGGGTGGAGTGGAATCGTCGCCCTCGAAGAGTTCGCGAAACACGCGCCACATCAAATCCGGCACGAGATCGTCGGCCGGGACCTCCTCGCCGTGATCCCGTGTGTCAGCCGCAGGAAGGAGAATCGGACGCACGAGGACGGGGCGGGTGGCCGGTGGTCCCGGGTCCGACAGGTCCCCCCACACTGCCACTGAGCTCGTCCAGGTACCGTGCTCGCGCTTCTCCACGGTGAGACTGGCCGCGAGGTCGTCGGGGTCCAAGACTTCCACACGACCGGCCAGGAGTGGGTGATTCGCCGCAGGGAGGCCGTCGATGAGGCATAGCACGGGCGCACCAACGGGTGGGGGCCCCTGCGGCGGGTCGCTGACTGGCGCTTCGGCACTACTCGGCGTCGCCGATTGCGTGCTGACGCGGAGGTATCGAACGTTGGAGTTCCTCACCAGTTCGACCGCGTCAAAGCGACCGGCGGCCAGGTCGCGGAGCGTATCTGCGGGCACCAGGCACTTCAATCCGTGGTAACCGATCTGCGCGACAATCGCAGCGCCGACTACCTCACCGCCGGACCCAAGGATGAGGGCCTCCACGTCCGTCTGGGCGCGATCTCGATCGGTGGGCCCTCCCCGGTACCAGAGTTCAACTTCCACAGGGTGCAGCCGATCTGGCAGGAGTCCGTTGAGATGCTCGCTGAGGTCGGCGGCCAGGAGCCGATCCTGCGGTCCCCAAGGGCGGACCACCCGCAGGTGGGCGAACAGGTCGCGCAGTTTGGTGAAGGGTCGTGCGAGTTCCTCGCCGGCCTCCCACTTTCGCCACTGCCGGAGGAGCTCGGTCATGCTCCGCTCGGAGACACACAGGGCGTGCAGGCAATTGCGCGCGCTGACCGTGCCGGTCTTGGGATGTGCCTGTTCATCCTCGCTCAAGTCGACCTGGTCCTCGGACTCGGCGAGGATCTCGATCCCAAGTCCTCGTGCGGCTGGAGCCAGATCGATCGACTCGTCGATCCCCTCCATGATGAGCACCAACTGGGGGTCGGCCACCCCGAGCGATGCGGACACAGCGGCCCGGGACGCCAGCAACTCGGCCGCCTCCTGGAATGCCGCACCCAGCCGCTCGCGCTTGCCTGGGCCGTGGCCGTACTTGGGCTCCTTGGGGAAGCTCTTGGGCGGCTCAATGCGCCGCGATTCCGATGGCACCGCAACGATGATTGGCCGATCCTGTGAGTATCCGCCCCCGGACTCGCTCATTGTTCCGTCGGCTCCGCGCGTTCGGTCCACTGGCGCAGTACCTGTTGGGTGATGTCGCGGGCGTCGGGCTCGGGCCCGCGCAGGATCGCTCGACGCTGGACATCAAGGGCGAATTCCTCGAGTTCGGCGTAGCTGATTGCGCCGAGCCTGTCGGCGATCGTGCGGTGGGACATCCCGAAACCGACGTCAACGCGCTCGGCCCAGGCGTTGAGCCACTCGACCTTTCCTGCACGGGTCGCCTGCGGAAGGGTGAGTCTCAGTTGCATCCGTCGCCAGACTGCGCGGTCCAGCAGTTCGGCATGATTGGTCGCGGCCACGACGATGACGTGGCTCGGGAGACGATCGACCTGGAGCAGCAGCGAACTGACAACCCGTTTGATCTCGCCAGTTTCATGGGTGTCGCCGCGTTCTTTGGCGACCGCGTCGAACTCGTC
>JAUPKO010000330.1 GCA_030837395.1 Actinomycetota bacterium
CCACCTGACCACCCGCCCAACCAGGCCCGACCAAGGAACCCCGTGGAAACGCCGGGCACACCGGCGACTACCCCGTGCCCTGCTCGGAACCTGCAACGCAATCAAGATCCAATATGACTGGAGGGAATCACAGCGAACTCACTCGGTGGATCCGGGCTCAGAGACCGACGACACGACGGCCTACCGGCACTACTGGGAGCTGTGTGTCCTGATGGCGCTGCGGGACGGCCTGCGCTCCGGGGACGTCCACGTACTCGGCTCGCGCCGCTACGCCGATCCGGCGTCGTTCCTAGGCGTGGGCACCGCAGCGGGCCGAGGACTGCGCCCTGGTCGGCAAACCGGCCGACGCGGTGCAGGCCCTGGGCGCCGCGGACGAGGAGCTGCACACGACCCTGGGCGACCTGGAGTCCTTGCTGACCCGTGGCGGCGGGGTCGGGGACGTGCGTCTGGGCGAGGACGAGGAGCTGGTCATCCCGGCGTTGGCTGCCGAGGACGTCCCGGCCGGGGCGGACAAGCTGCGGGAGGAGATCACCGTGATGCTGCCCCGGGTGCTGGCGAGCGGTGCTGGTGGAGGTCGACGCTCGAACCAGGTTCGCCGACCACCTGATCCACGCTGGCGGGAAGGTCACCAGGCCGGCCGACCTGAAACGCAACCTGATCTACGTGATCATCGCCGAGGCCACCAACATGGGCCTGACCGCGATGGCCGCCTCCTGCGGCGTCCCCTACGACGTGCTGGCCTGGACCGCAGAGTGGTACTTCCGGCCCGAGACCCTGCAGACCGCGAACACCGCGATGGTCAACTACCACCACCGGCTGTGGCTGGCTCGGGCGTTCGGGTCCGGGACGTTGTCGCCCTCGGACGGGCAACGGTTCCCGACCAAGGGCCGTTCGATCACCGGCCGGGCGATGTCGCGGTACTTCGCCCGCGGCCAGGGGATCTCCACCTACACCCACGTCTCCGACCAGCACTCCACCTTCGACACCAAGGTCATCGTCGCGACCGCGCCGGAAGGGCACTACGTGCTCGACGGGCTGCTCGGCAACGGCCTGGACCTGCCGATCACCGAGCACGCCACCGACACCCACGGCGCGAGCCTGGCCAACTTCGCCCTGTTCGACCTGGTCGGCAAACAGCTCTCGCCCCGGATCCGCGACCTGGGGAAGATCACCCTGTACCGGCCCGGCCCGAAAGCCGACCTGACCGACCGCTACCCACACCCCGGGCCGCTGCTGACCCGCCGCCTGAACACCGACCTGATCACCGCGACCTGGGACAACCTGTTACGCGTCGCGGCGTCGGTGAAGTACGGGCACGCCACCGCCGCCCTCGTGGTCGGCAAGCTGTGCTCGTCCAAGAAGCAGCAGAACGCCCTGTCTTCGGCGATCAAGGAGTACGGCGGTCTGCGGCGCACCATCTACGCCGCCCGCTACCTGGTCGACGAGACCTACCAGCGGCGCATCGGCCGCCAGCTAAACAAGGGCGAGAACCTGCACTCCCTGCGCCGCGACCTGGCCTACGCCGACGAAGGCGCCCTCCGGCGCCGCCACCACGAACAGCAGACCGAACAGATGTGGTGCCTGACCCTGGCCACCAACGCCATCGTCACCTGGTCGACCGAGTACCTCGGCTTGGCCGTGACCGCCCTACGCCGCGACGGCCGCCACATCGACGACGACATCTTGGCCCACATCTGGCCCAGTCACCACGAGAACATCCACTTCTACGGCACCCACACCGTGGACGTCGACCGCGAACTGGCCGCCCTCGACACCGACGGCTACCGGCCCCAACGCCCGGCGGCGACCTCACCCCAGAGGCCCACGGCGTCCTGACCGCCCTCGGCAGAGGGCTCCACTGCACGTGCCTGCCGGGCGTCTACTGCCAGTAGCCACCGTCCTGCGGGCACACGTAACCGGTGGACCGGCAGGTGCTGCAGGGCAGGGTGTCGCCCAGCAGGCTCTTCCTGGTCTGCCCGTCGCAGTCGCTGCACTCGTAGACGTCGCCGTAGCACCTCTGGCAAGTCATGGTCGCTTCGCCTCTCTCTCCGTCGTGCTCCGGACTTACCGGGAGGATCGGCCAAACGGGTCACGGCCTTGACCATGGATTCGCCGAGCGTTCACCGTCCGGCAGGAGCTGGGGGCGGGGCAGCAGATCCGCGAACCAGCGTTGGACGCTGGCCGGGTCGATGTCGCCGGCCTGGGTGGCGTACGTCCAGTCCCAGCCCCGGACGCGCAGGCCCAGCGCCGTGACGATCCACGGCATGTCCGGATGAGGGGACAGGCCTGCCCCGAGGACGGCTACGGCCCTCAGGACGGCGGCGGTCTCGGGCTCGAGGTGCAGGCGTCCCTGGGCTGCGTGGCGCAGCGCGACGGCGGTCCGGTCGGGCGGCAGGTCGAGCGGGAGGTAGGCGCGGGCACCAAGGAGCAGGGCGGCGGCGGCCTGGACCGGTGAGGGCCGGTCGGTCACGATCACCAGGACGGCATCCTCAGGTGCCGGGGCGAGGGGGCCGGTCGGGCCGATGCTGGCCAGGATCGCCAGATCAGTGTTGGTCCTGGCCAGGCCCGGGTCGTGCCGATGGGCCCGGCCGAGCATCCGTTGCACGGGTATCCGGATCGCCGGATCGGTGTTCAGCACGACGATCGTCATCGCTACCCGTCTTCGCCGCAGTCCCCGTCATGTCCCTAGGACCTCCATCCTCAGCCCGGCCGGCACCCGCTTCTACCGGGGAATCCCGGTGCTTCCTCGGTGAAGGCAGGCCGGGTCTGGTGGCCGGGCGACGACGCCAGAACCCCTCGAGGGCCCGACGAATCAGGCCGGTGGACGGCCGGGTGCCGGGGCGATCGTTGACCAGGTCGCCCCGGCTGACACCGAGGTCGTGGGCCAGGTGGGCGAAGCCGTGGCCCCGGGCCTCCATGTCCGAGCCGAACACCTCGAGGATCTTCCGTTTGTGGTCCTCCACGGTGCGTGCCGAGATGTGCCGTCGCTCGGCGACCTGCTTGTCACTCAGCCCCCGCCCCAGCAGGACCAGGGTCTCCTCGACGGTCTCGGACAGCCGCACGTCCCGGCAGCGGTCCACCAGCTCCCGGATCGCGCCGGTCAGGACCGGGCTGCTCACCTGCCCGTTGCGGGCGATCTCGGTGACGGCCAGAGCAACGGCTGCTGCGTCGCCGTGGTACTTGCTGACGTATCCGCAGGCTCCGGCCGCGATGCAGCGGGCGACCGGCTCGGGTCGCTCGTCGGCGGTGTGGACCAGGATCCGGTGCCCCAGCCCGGTCAGGGTCCGGATCGCCTGGACACCCTGCAGGACGGCGGCGTCGCCGGTGGCGCGGTTCAGGCACAGGTCCAGCACGATCACGTGGCAGGGCTGGCGGTGGATCGCCAGGAACGACTCCACGTCCGGGTAGCTGCCCACCATCTCCAAGGCACCCTGCCCATCGGTGGTACTCAGCTCGGTGCGGTAGCGGGGCTCGTCGTCCACGACGACGTAGCTGACCGTGTCGCCTTCCGCGGCCAGCGGCAGGACGACCGGGCCGGTCACAGCCAGCTCACCCGTGCCCCGGCCGGTGGCTGCCGGGGCACGACGATCGTGACCTCGGTGCCCCGCCCGGGGGCGGAGGTGACGTGGCCCCGGCCGCCGACGTCGTCCAGGTGGTGACCCAGGATCGCGCCGATCCCGAACCCTGCCACGACCTGGGCGGGGTCAAAACCCGGCCCGTCATCACGCACGCTCACCCGAACCTCCCGCTCGTCGCACTCGGCCGCGACTACCACGAACGCGGCCGGGGCGTTCTGCTCGACGTTGGCCAGGGCCGTGTCCACCGCTCGCACCAGTCGCTCCAGGACCGCCGAGGTGACCGCGGTATGGGTGTCGAGGTCGAACACCGTGCGGCAGGACAGCCGCCGGTGCAGACCCAGCACCTCTTGCAGACACGACTGGAGGTCGCCGGACGCCTCGCAACCGTCGACGAAGTCACGCATCGTGCGGTACTTGGCCTCGGCCTGCTCGACCAGCGCCGTCCGTTCCTGTTCGCTGGCTTGCAGCAGATGCTCCAGCCGCAGGAACGGCAGCAGATCATGCACTGTGGCCTTGGCCCGTTCACGTTCCAGGTCCGCGGCCAGGTCCCGGGACCGGTCCGCCAGCTCGGCCAGGCCCCGGGTGACCCGGGCGAACACCCAGGTGATCAACGTGAACGAGATGTAGGCGATGACATTGCCGGCCGCCGAAGCCGCGAACCCTGGGCGGTGCCATGAGGGGATCGCCACAACCGCGAAGTAGATGCCCGCTAGTGCTCCCGACGCGCTCAAGGCTCGTGAGAGGGAGACCACCACAGCCCCGAGCAGCGTCGCTGTGGACAGGGTGTAAGCGAACGCCCAGATACTCCAGGTCCCCAGCCGCTCAGCGGGGGCGGTGTCGAACATGGCCATTACCAAGGCCCCTGCCGCGGTGCACCAGTCCAGGATGACCGGCCGTAGATCTTGGTGGAGGTCGCCCCGCTGCCACAGCCATACACCCAATAACACGGATTCGGCCACCACTGCGGCCAGACAGGCCAGGTTCAGTCCCGGGTGCGGACATGTTGCCAAGGTTCCAGTCGCAACACCGACCCCGGCCTGGAGCAGATTGACCGCCCTGATCCCCAGGAACGCCCACAGCAGAACTCGTTCCAGCTCCCGAGACGTGGACACCAGCCAGATCCGTCCACCGCCTGGTCTATCCACTAGCCGATCTCCGTTCACCCGTCCGAGTGGCATACCCCGCACCTGACATACGTGGGTTCTGAAGTACCGGGATTCCCCGGCAGAACCAGGCCCTCCGCCCCGTCACCTTGGATCACGCGAAGCCACCCGGCCTCGCACGACCGGGGTGATCAACGGAGGTAGCCATGATCCGCAGCACCATCTCCACTGCAACGAAAGGTGATCTTTTCAATACTCCCAGTGCTGGCACGAGGGGCCTCGGTCGACGCGCCCGGCTTCTCCTCATCGCCGCACCGGTGGCCACCCTGGCCCTTCTCACCGGCAGCCTCATCACGGCAGGGCCGGCTTCCGCCCTCGACGGCCTGCACATCAACGGGACCTGGAACGTCCGGAACACCCCGACCGGCAGCCCGAACGGGACGGTCAGCAGCGGGCAGGTGGTCACCGTCGACTGCCAGACCGACGGCCCCAGCGTCACTGTGGCGGGGTTCGGCACCTCCGCGATCTGGGACCATATCCTTGGCCGTGGCTACATCTCCGACCTCGCGGTCGTCGAGACCACCTACGCCAGGCATGACCCCCGAATCCCCACCTGCGGAACCCCACAGCCTCCGACCCCGCAGCCGGTCAGATGGGGGCGCACGACACCCACCAACACGGGAGTCTGGGGCCAATGCGTGTGGTACATCCTCAAGCGATTTCACCAGGCAACGGGTGTCTACCCCCTGAGCTATGGAGACGCCTGGAACTTCGCCAAATCCACCGGCGCCAACGGCTGGACCGTCAGCAGCACCCCGCGAGTCCGGAGCGTTGCGGTCTTCCAGCCCGGCACAAACTATGCGGGCGGCTACGGGCACGTCGCCTGGGTCGAGCAGGTCTCCGGCAACCAGATCCAGGTCGCCGAGATGAACTACGGCACTGGCAATAGGGTCGGCAAGGAGTCCCGGCGCTGGCTCACCCCTGCCAGCGGCGTCCGGTACGTCTACGCGCCCTGAGAAGCACCTCAGTCGGCCTGAGCAAAGGGCGGTTGCCTTCACGGAAGGTCCCTTCTGTGAAGGCAACCGCTACCCTGCCCGGATGGAGCCCCAGGCCGCCGCGCCGCAAGATTGGCCGGATCGGCGCAGATTGCCTTCACGAAAGGTTGTCCCGCTACCGATCGCCGGCCTGACCGCCACCGACTCGATCGAGGACTGGGCCGGCCGATACCTGGACGCCGCCGTCCGCGGGGTCCGCTCCGCCGAGGTCGCCGACAAGATCGCCCTGCACCTGGCCCGGTTCGCCGACCACTTCACCGCCGCCCACGGCCACGAACGCCTCACCGCCGTCATCCGCCGCGAGGTCGTCGACTGGCGCACCCACCTGGCCGCCGCCCCCGAGGCCGACGACCCGCAGCGCGGCGGCCTCGGCCTGGCACCCGCCACGGTGAACGCCCACCTCGCGTCACTGTCCGGGTTCACCACCTGGGTGATCGCCCGGGACCCAGCCGCGCTGCCACACGGCAACCCGTGCGCGAAAGTGTCCGACCTACCGCTGCCGCCGCTGGAACCGCGTGCCCTATCCGCAGGCCAGGTCCGATCGCTGAAGAACGTCCTGGACCGGCTCGAACGCTTCCACCAGCACAAGGGCCGCCGACGCGGCGGGCAGGCCGGGGTACACGGGCATGGCCGGCCGCTACGGGACCGGGCGATCGTCTACCTGCTGCTGTCCACCGGCCTGCGCCGCGAGGAACTCGTCCGCCTGGACCTGGAACAGCTGCAGCCGAACACCCCGGCCGGGCTCCGCGCGGCACGGAAGACGAAGATCTCCGGAGTGCGGGGCAAGGGCCGCACCAGCCAGCACGTGTACGCCTCCGCCGACGCCCGCGCCGCCCTGGCCGACTACCTCGAACGCGAACGACCCACCGACGCCGGCCCCGACTCGACCGCGCTGTTCCTGTCCGCCGCCTCGATCAGCTCCCGCCGCCCGGACGGACGACTGTCGCCCCGGTCGATCAACACCATCTGCGAACAGATCGGCCACTGGCACGACGCCGAACAACCCGACCCCGGCCGGCACCTCAGCCCGCTGCGTCCCCACGACCTGCGGCACTCGTTCGGATTCGCCCTGGCCGCCGAGACCGGCAACGACCCCTACGAGCTACAACGCCGCCTCGGCCACGCCTCCCAGCGGTACATCGCCCGCTACACCAACCCACCCGAGGACATCGCCGCCGGCTACATCGAAAGGCTGTTGCCGTCCCGCCTCAGCCGTCGGCAGCCACCCAGCGTCGCGCACAGGAAATCGCCGCTGACCAGCCTAAACGTTGGTTTTGCGCTGGAAGCTACGGGGCGGCCCGTCCGTCATCGACCACGA
>JAUPKO010000331.1 GCA_030837395.1 Actinomycetota bacterium
AGCGAGGCATACCAACTCCTCGAACAGGGCCATGTGCGAGGCAAGATCGTGCTGACGCCTTAAGGCCGTGACGCACTTAAGCCCTGAGCATGAGAGAGCTGTGTCAATCACGCGTGAAACGCCGGGCGGGCAAATTTCTCAGAGGTCGAGATGAAGCCTGAGTGCCGCGCTCAGCTCCAACATCAGAGACTCCGGCACACGCCCCACCCGTTCTCCAATGCGATCGAAAGCCACAGCCCGGACCTGCTCGGCCTGAGCTTTGGAGTCGCGGGAAAGAGCGGTCAAGGCCGCGGGCAACACCACCTGGAATGGATAGATGCGCTTGACGTTGGACGTTATCGGGACCACGACCAGAACGCCGCGTCCGAGTCGGGACGCTGTGAGGTTGGCGGCGTCATTGCTGACGATGACAGCAGGCCGGAGTTTGTCGGCCTCGGCTCCCCACACCGGTTCCCAATAGACCAGGCGAATTTCCCCCCGGCGCATCAGTCGGCAAGTCCGTCGGCAACAGTCGGTTCCCAAACTTGGGCTTCTCCGGACTCCGACCAATCGTTCCATGCGGCCTCATAGGCGGCGCCCAGATCCATTGCCTTGAGCAGTCGAATGGCCTTGTGTAGCGCAGCGGATCGGGATGGGAGCCCGCACGTCGCCACGTACGCGTCCAGGAACTTGACATCATCGTCAGGCAGGCTCACCGAGACCTTCATACCAGCGATACTACCCTTGTTCCTACTGCGGTGGGAACGACCTGCCTTTGGGGTATCAGTCAAGGTAACTGGTGTCCGAGGGGGGACTCGGTCTGTCCAAGACTGGAGGCGTACCGGGAAGACGGGCGTCTTGCCCAATGCCCAATGCCCAATGCCCAATGCCCAATGCTAGGGGCGCGCATGGCGGCTCGGAGAGTGTTGTCGGGCAAGCGACTCCGAGGTTGCCCAACAGTGCCTGGTGGGATGCCGCTGACTGGGGAGCCGTGTGCCGGCCCCGTGGTCAATCCGGCGCTGGTCAGTGTTCGGTGGGTGATGAAGTAGAGGGCGGCCGGCTCTGCAGGTTACGGCTGCGCGGCATCCAGGAGTGCCCGCCGCTGTCGGGCTGGATGATGACGCGGAAGTGTTCGTCGTTGCACAGGTCAAGCAGGTGTGGGTCGCAGATGGCGACGGCGGTGGAATTGACTTCGGCGGTGGCAGCGGCGTTGCACTCCGCCAGGCTCACTGCTCGGTCGCGACGGCAACTCCTTGCGCGGTGAGGCAGGCAGTGTGATCCGCTCGCAGCAGGTCGCGCACCTGCGGTGCGGAGGCCTCGGCTTTGAGCAGGGCCAGAACCGCGTAGGTGTCAAGGACGATCACTTCGACACCTCATCGTCCGGGCCCGTGACGACGGAATGGAAGGGACGGCATTCGGAACCCGCAAGGAGTCACTGGATCGTTATGCTGGCGGCGCCGCGTTGTCTCTCACACGGTCGATCGGAGGTGCACCCGGATGACCGACGTCACGTGGCCGTTACTTCTGTCCTATGTGGGCATCGCCACCGCGCTGGTCACCGCCGTCTTCGCTTGGCGGTTGGCCCCGGGCGGGGAGTCGCTCGGGTTGTGGGTCCTGGCGGCGCTGCTGGGCGCGGTGAGCCCCATCGCAGACAACCTGCGGCTGGTCATCTCCCCGGCGTGGGTCCTGGCACTGGGTACCGTCGCTACCATCCTCGCCGAGGTGGTCGCCTACGCGGCCACGCGCCAACTGTGCGGCCGCAGTCACACCCCGCGCATCTACGTCGCGATGTGCATCGTCGGCTGTGGCTCCTTCATCTGGTTCTCCCTCGTCCGTCCGCTGTTCCTGCCGCGGGCGATGATACTCAGCGCCACGCTCGCCGTCGTCGCCGCTGCGATCGCGTGGGTGTTCCTGCGGGCTCGCGAGCCGGGTCTGACGGTCGTGTTCCGCATCTCGGGCGGGTTCTTCGCCTTGTACTCACTCGGGCAGGTCGTGCGGTTCCTCTGGTTGCCGGGATCGGGCATCCCGCAGGACACGATCTGGGCGCCGGGTGCGGCGGTCCTCAACCAGTTGCTGAGCCTGCCGGTGCTCCTGATGCTCTCGCTCATGCTGGTGCTGGTGACCGTGCGGCGGATGAGTGCCGCTGCCGCGCAGGAGCGCGACATCGCCGCGGAGGAGCGCGACATCGCCGAGGAGACCAGTGCGGCACTGCTGGCCGACTCCTGGTCGGATCCGCTGACGGGTTTGGCGTCGCGGGCCCGAATCCGGTCGGTGCTGAAGTCGTCGCTCGCCTCCGGTCCGAGGGATGGATTGGGGACCGCGGTCGTCGTAGCAGTTCTGGACGGCAATCCGGTCGAGAGCCACGGTCATCGGGTGGCTGACGAGGCCCTGGTCGAGTTGGCGCAGCGGGTCCGATCCTTCGCCGGGGTCGGCCCGCAGGACTGGGACACCGCCGGTAGATGGGGCGAGAACTCGATCATCATGCTGCCGCCGGTTGGACCGGGATCGCCGGTACAGGACTGGGCGCGGACCCTTCAGGCCGCGTTACTCGCCCTCGACACCCCGTCCGGGTACACGGCGTCAGCCAGCGTTGCGGTTGTCGACGCTGCCCCGGGAACGTCCGTGCCGGTCCTCGACCAAGCGCTGCGGGACACCGTGGTCCGTGCCCGGGACGACGGACCGGCAGGGATCGCCTTCTGCGACGCCGGCCCACCTGTTCGGCCACTGGCGTGACCGCTGTCCCTGCCGCTAACCGACCGGGTTCGGCGTCGAGAGGCTGACGGCCAGCAGGATCAGCGACGCCTTCTCGTTGGCCCGCGCGCCGGCCACCGCTCCTGAGTTGGCTCCAGTGGTGGGGTTCGGCTGGGTGATAGTGCGCGGAAAACCAATTCCGGACCACCACGGTGCGGCTGGCATCCCGCATCGGCGGTTGTGCAAGTGGGAAACGCGCGGGTCGCATCCCGCGATCTGGTGTCCGAGGGGGGACTTGAACC
>JAUPKO010000032.1 GCA_030837395.1 Actinomycetota bacterium
CTTCGACGGTGTCGGCGCCATTCTGGCCGTCTATGAAGGGGTGATCGGCAGCATCCGGGATGCCCGGTACGACAAGGCTGGTACGCGTACCCGGCGGTGGGCGCTGCGCGCCGATGCCCGTCAGACACTGCGGGACCTCCCCGAAACGCTGCGCACAGCCCGCAAGGCCGCGACGATGTTCCGTGCGAAGCGCGAGGAGTTCGCGGCCGCCCGTGCCCCGCACGTCTCCGCCGAGGATTCCCGTCGGGTGTTCGTGCCGACGATCGCGATCTATGTCGGTGTTCCGGAATGGGATGCCAAGGCGCAATCCCTTGGCGGGAACAGCTATTCACTGCTGGCAGGGTTCGCGGCCAAACTCGGGGAGCATCTGGGCCGCCGACGCGCCGACGGCGACGTCAGCCTGATCATCGCCATCAACCTTCGGGAAAATCTTGAAGACGACCGGGCGCTCGCGATGGCGTTCGCCAACGCGACGGTCGATCCGACCAAGGTCACCGAGGACCTGACCGAGGCCCGCGCGGCCGTTCGGGAAGCACGCGAGAAGGCCAAGAACGAACCCGACCCGACCATCGAGTTGCTCTCCATCGCGCCGTGGCTTCCGCAGAGTGCGATCAAGGGCCTAGCCGAGGTGATGTTCGACTACTCCGAAAGCCTGCCGGTGGCATGTTCCAATCTGGGCGACCTGCCTCCGGAAGTGGGCCGGATCGACGGCTCCGAAGCCGAATACGTGTTCATCCGCGCCATGGACACCAACGTCACCCTGGGGGAGCTGAAGCGTTCCAAGGGCCAACTCGTGGTCGTGTCGGGGCGGATCAACGGCACGGTGTCGATCTCGGTCGAGGCCTACCAACTCGGCGCGGAGAACACCAAGGAACGGCTGCGCGACATCGCCGAACGGACGCTGGCCGAATTCGGGCTGGCCGGGGTCATCGACTGATCGTCTACAGCCGGCTGAAACCTACTGCGACCAAAACGAAGCCGGCGATTCCGAGCAATACGGCGTAGTCCCGACGACGACGTGCGAGTACCCACGTTCGAAGCCCCTCGAGGAACCGAATGGTGCGTTCCTTCGCCACGACGTAGCTGAAAATCGGAACCAGCAGAACGGCGTTCGCGATGGTCAAGAAGGTGAACAGCGCCGTCACCTGAAGCTTGTTCGACATCCCTGAACTGGCGATCAGAAGTAGCAGGGCCATGTAGTCGACGGACGGCAGTGCGTTGCCGATACCGAGCACGATGGCGAGGACCGGGGAACTGCCCTGGACCAACTTCGCGGCCCAGTCGGGCAGGTTGCTGGTGATCTTCTCGACGCGGGCGATCCCGGCGTGCTGTGAGGTTGCCGGCAGGGTTTCCCCGTCCGGCCCGGTGGTTTCGTCGTTGTCTGGTGCGCGCCGCTTGCCGAAGGAGATGTTGCTCGCCAACACTGCTGCGGCGACGAGTGCGATTGTGCCGACGCCGATCTGGACCTTGGCGCTGCTGGAATCGCCGCTCAGGAAGGCGCCCCGGTGAATCAGGGACAGTATGAGCAACCCGGCGGAACCGGCCACCAGGAAACTGGTGACGAGGAACGCCACCAGTTGGCGAATCGGGTGCGGCCGGATCAGCAGGAGACCGATGATGGCGAGGCGGTTCGGCTCAAGGTTCAGCGCAAGCGCAAGAATCAGAACCGTCGTCCACATGGTTGTCGAGACTACCGCTGACTAGGAATGATGCCGTCTACTGGCGGGGAGGGCCTTCCACTTCGACGGCCACCAGTTCGCCTTGCCGATCAGAACCGCGGTCGCGGGAACGGTGATGGTGCGAACCAGGAAGGTGTCCAAGAGGATCCCGACTCCGATGATGAAGCCCATCTGTACCAGCGTGGTGATGCTGGAGAACTGCAAACCGAGCATCGAAGCGGCGAAGATCAGGCCCGCAGCGGTGATGACGCCGCCGGTCTGGGTGATCGTCCGGATTACGCCCAACTTGATGCCGAGCGGTGGCGACTCGTCGCGTATTCGCGATATCAGCAGAAGGTTGTAGTCGGCGCCCACCGCGACGAGGATGATGAAAGTCAATCCGGGCACGCTCCAGTGCAATTCCTGATGAAATCCGTATTGGAACGTCAGAACTCCCAGGCCCAGGGCCGACAGGTACGAAACAACCACCGAGATAATCAGATACAGCGGCGCGACCAGGGCCCGCAACAAGACGATCAGAATCGTCAGCACGACAAGGATCGTCAACGTGACGATCAATCTGAGGTCGCGGTTGTAGTAATCCCTGGTGTCGCGCAAGGTGACTGAGAAGCCGCTCATCGCGATCTCGGCGTCACTCAGCGTGGTGTTGGGCTGGGCGCTGCGGGCGGCCGCCATGATGGCGTTGACCTGATCCATCGCCTCCGAACTGAAAGGATTGAGCTTGCTCTGGACGAGGTATCGGGCGGTGTGACCATCCGGCGAGAAGAAGATCGCCGCCGCCTTCTTGAATTCCTCTCCGGTCAGGATCTGTGGTGGAACGTAGAAACCGGCCATCGCCGGCGTGGTCGCCTCCCGTTTGATGCTGAGCAGGAATTGCGAGGCCAACGTGAGGCCGTCTCGCAGTTGCTTGGTCTGGTCGACGATGAGCTGGACCCCGTTGGCCATCTGCCGACTTGCCGCTGCCAGCTTGGCGACGCCCTGATCCACCTCCGTCAGCTGATCCTGCAATGCATCAGGGCTGTTGATGCCCGAGGACTGCAATGCCTCGGTTACCGAGTTCAGCGCACTGCTGGCGTCGTTACCGGCGGGGCCGGAGGTGCCGGC
>JAUPKO010000332.1 GCA_030837395.1 Actinomycetota bacterium
CGTGGCGGCTCACCCTCGAGGGGCGACTCGGCCCTGCAGGTGTGGCAGCCTTGGTAGGTGGATCCCGACCCGCGCAGGCAGGTGGTAAACGCCGAGTTCGCGACGCCGACAGCATTACGTATCGGTCACCTGCAGTCGGTGCGCAACCGGGTGTTGCCACGGCGCTACGACCTGGACGCACTGGCCACCGCACGCACGATCTTTGTGGCCACCGAGGACGGCAGCGGCGATCGACTGGCGGTGACGATTCACCGTCGCCGGTCGGTGGACCGGGCGCACGATCCTCACCTGGCTGCCGAGCGGCTACAGTCGTCGCGGTGCCGGGGACTTGTGCTACTGGTGCACGGGCTGGGCGGCAGTGCCGAGTCGGTGTACATCCGCGCGACCGCCGTCGGCCTGCTGGACGCTGGATTCAACGTTGCCCGAGTCGACCTGCGCTGTGCCGGACTGTCGCGGGCCACCACGGCGAACACCTATCACGCGGGCAAGTCCGAGGACTTGCGCGCAGTTCTGCATGCGTTGGCCAGGCGGCCAGAGGCGGGCACCGGCGGCGACGGTGCGCCCCGCCTGGCGGTCGTGGGCTTTTCGCTGGGCGGTGCCATGACGCTCAAACTGCTCGGCGAGCCCCTCGACGGACTGCCGGTGGTGGCTGGGGTGACAGTGTCGGCGCCGCTTGACCTCGTCGTGGGAGCCGAGCACATCTCGGGCGCGCTGTTCGGCGCCTACGAGCGGGCGATCGTGCGGACCCTGCGCGCCGACGCTATGACACCAGCACCGGACGGTTCGCCGCGACTGACACCGGCCGAGCGTGAGGGGGTGCTCGCCGCCCGAACGCTGCCGGAGTTCGACGACGCGCTGACTGCCCCGCGACACGGTTGGCGCGATGCCTACGAGTACTACGAGGTCAATTCGGCCGGCCCCTACCTGAGCCGGATCAGCGTTCCCACCCTGGTAATCCATGCCCTTGACGATCCGATGATTCCGGCGTGCCCCTACCTGGCGATCGACTGGGACGGACTCGAGCGCACCGGCCCGGTCCGCCGCGCCATCACCGCCCACGGCGGTCACGTGGGCTTCCACCAGCGCCGCAATCCGATGCCGTGGTACGTCGGGCGAGCTGTCGATTTCCTGGTTGAGAGCGGTCCCAGATCCCCTTGACGCCGGGCCATCCCGCGCCGGGCGAACGCGCCCAGCGGCCCCGCTGTTAGGCTCAGCCGGGTATGTGTCGCCGTGCGCCGGAACCGGCCGCCGGCTGCACGCAAGCGATTCCCATTCGGAGGTGGCAGTGCTCTCGGCCGTGGCGTCGATTTTCCGCACGCCGGATCTGCGCAAGAAGGTTCTCATCACCCTGGGGCTGCTTGCGCTGTACCGGCTGGGCACGGTCGTCCCGACCCCCGGCGTCGACTACTCCTCGGTGCAGACCTGCATCGACTTGGTGCAGGGCAATTCGATCTACGGATTGATCAACCTGTTCAGCGGTGGCGCGCTGCTGCAGTTGAGCGTGTTCGCGCTCGGCGTCGTGCCCTACATCACCGCGAGCATCATCATCCAGCTGCTCACAGTGGTCATCCCGCGGCTGGAGGCCCTCAAGAAGGAGGGCCAATCCGGCCAGGCCAAGATGACGCAGTACACGCGTTACCTCACCGTCGGCCTGGCGGTGCTACAGACCACCGGCATCGTGGCGCTGGCCCGTACTCCCGGGAGGCTGTTCCAGGGCTGCCCCGAGCAGATCGTGCCCAACCAGTCCATCCCGGTGATCCTGACGATGATCCTCGTGATGACCACCGGCACCGTGCTGGTGATGTGGTTCGGCGAGATCATCACCGAGCGCGGCATCGGCAACGGCATGAGCTTGCTGATCTTCGCCTCGATCCTGTCGGGCTTCCCGGCCCAGTTCGCGTCGATCTACCAGAGCAAGGGTGCGGTCATCTTCGCCCTCGTTCTGCTCGTCGCCGTGGTGACTATCACCGCGGTGGTGTACGTGGAACAGGCGCAACGGCGAATCCCGGTGCAGTACGCCAAACGGATGGTGGGCAACAAGCTGTACGGGGGCGCCTCCACGTACATCCCGCTGAAGGTCAACATGGCCGGTGTCATCCCGGTCATCTTCGCCTCCTCCCTGCTTTACATACCGCAATTGGTGGTGTCGCTGTCCGGCAGCACCTCGACGTGGTCGCAGTGGATCCAGCGCAACTTCACGACCGGCACCGAGCCGCTCTACCTCGTGACGTACTTCCTGCTCATCATCTTCTTCGCCTACTTCTACGTGGCCATCACCTTCAACCCGGTGGAAGTCGCCGACGACATGAAGAAATACGGCGGGTTCATCCCCGGCATCCGCCCCGGACGGCCCACTGCGGAGTACCTCAACTACGTTCTGTCCCGTTTGACCTTCCCCGGATCGCTCTACCTGGGCATAATCGCCATCATCCCGTTCGCCGGATTCGCATTCCTGGGTGTCGGACAGAGCTTCCTGTTCGGTGGCACCTCGCTGCTGATCATGGTGGGCGTCGGCCTCGACACCGTCAAGCAACTGCAGTCCCAACTCCAGCAGCGCAACTACGAAGGGTTCCTGCGATGACCTCTCTGATCCTCATCGGACCGCCCGGGGCCGGCAAAGGCACTCAGGCCACGCTGATCGCCGAGCGCTACTCGATCCCCCACATCTCCACCGGCGCCATCTTCCGGGCCAACCTGGCCGAGGGGACCGAGCTCGGGGTCGAGGCGCAGAAGTACATGGAGCGCGGCGAGTACGTGCCCGACTCGCTGACGAACTCAATGGTGGGCAACCGGTTGGCCCAACCGGACACCGCCAACGGCTTCCTGCTGGATGGCTACCCCCGCACACTGGCGCAGGTGGACGAACTCGACGCAATTCTGGCCGACCTAGGCAAGACGCTCGACGCTGTCGTCGAGATCACCGCCGACGTTGAGGAGGTCACGCAACGACTGCTCGCGCGGGCCGCCAAGGAGGGTCGAGCCGACGACACCGAGGACGTGATTCGCCGTCGAATGGTGGTCTATGCCGAGCAGACCGAACCGATCATCGCCGTGTACACCGAGCGCGGACTGGTGCGCAAGGCCGATGGCATGGGCACCATTGATGAGGTCCACGCGCGCATCGTCGCCGTGCTCGGCGGCTGACCAACTCCGCGGCGACCTCGACCTGCCGGTCGTGCTCGCGGCCTCTGCCACGATTGCTGTGGCGGATGTGCGCGCGGCAGCCTAGCGCTGCGGTCTCAGTTGTCCATCGAACTGCTGCGACCGTCGTGTCGGTCGCGGCGGAAGGGCAACGGCCGTAAGCATCACCAGGGCTACTGCGTAACCGATCACCGTGGGGTTCAACGGAACCGCCAGGACGACCACCGCGAGCACCGCGACTGCCCCGGTGGCGACGGCCAAGTTGCGTGCACGGTCACCGTTCGTCACCCAGTCCAGTGCCGCGAGGCTGCCGACCAGGACCACCGCCGGTCCGGTCAACAGGGCGGTGGCGGAGCTGGGGTCAGTCAATGCCTCCGAGCCGACCAGGAGTTTGCTCAGCCCCACCGCGAGGGCGAGCAGAGCAACGTGCAACGTCCAGTGGGCCGTGATCCACACGATGCGCGAGCGCGCATTCAGCGACGTCACCAGAACCGGCCCCGTGAAGTATGCCCACCAGGTTCCCACCAGCAGCAACAGCAGGGGGCCCAAAGCCCATGTCCGCACCGACCACAGCGACTCATCGCCGAGAGTGAGGGTGACTTTCACCAGAATCTCCCCCACGATGATGATCGTGAGCTCACCGAGCCGATGGGCGAGTCGATGCAGATCAACAGTTGTCCCGACCGCCACACCGGCCGCGGCGACCCCAAGCATCGCCAGGGACGCGAGCCACAACACGAACCCGATTGGATCGGGCGGAAGCCAGGCCAACCCGAGCACGACCATGGCCGCGGCAACCAGCGCCATCGAGCGACCAGGCACGGCGTGTCCGCTGCCGCGCGCAAGCAGACCAAGGGCCAACACGGTGGCCAGCATCAGTCCCAAGACGGCATCGAACACTCCGGAGGATGAGGCGATCGAGTCGCCTGAGGCCAGCGACAGCATCATTACCAGGGCCATCTGGATCACCGTCAGGACGACGATGCCGCGGGTGACTGGGCGATGCTCGCCCGTGAAGCCACCGGTCGCGCCGCCGGTCAGCAGCCAGGTGGATGCCAGAATCCCGTAGGTGGTGGCGAACCACAGGACACCTTGCAGGGTGTGGTCGTAGGCATAACTGCCCGAGATGGCGATGACCCCGGCCGCGAAGGCAAGGTCGTAGAACAACGCCAGCCACTGCGGTGCGGGCCACCGGCCCGTGGGAGGAATCAGGGTCGTCGAAGACACACCACCAGGGTAGGCGAGGCGACGGGGGTACTCGGGGATGGCGCTTCGCGCGGTGCAGCCATGCGCGGCGCGTCTGCTTGGACCGCCCTAGAGTTGGAGTATGCCGATGGGTGCGAACAGCGAACCCGGCTCGGAGCCTGTCGGGGTTGGGGCGTGCGCCGAGGACGCATGTGTGCTGCCGACCCCCGAGCATGGCGATGAAGCCATGTTGCGGGCGGCCCTGGACTCGATGTTCGATCCGCACGTGGTGCTGCAGGCGGTGCGGTCGCCCGCTGGTGAGATCGTGGACTTCCGCTACGCGGTTGCCAATGAGGCAGCCTGCGCATTCAACCTCAAGGCCCCTGCCGAATTGATCGGCGCGAGCCTGCTGGACCTGCATCCGGCCGCTGCCACGACCGAGTTGCTCGAGGCCTATCGCACTGTCATCGAGACAGGCCACCCGCTGATCCTCGATGACTGGGCCTACCCGCAGGACGTCCTCAACGGCGAGGAGCGCCGGTACGACGTGCGAGCGGTCAAGGTGGGCGACGATCTGAGTCAGACGTGGCGCGACGTTACCGATCGCTACCTCACCGAACAGAAGTTGCGCGCAGCCGTCACGGAGTACCGACTCCTGGCCGAGAACGCCGCCGATGTGGTGATCCGCACCAGAGGGGGTATCGCGCTGTGGGTCTCGCCGTCGGTCACCGAACAGTTGGGTTGGCAGCCTGCGGACATCATCGGCACCGACCTGACAGCACTTGTCCACCCCGACGATCGCACGCGGATTGCGCAGGCGCGCCTCGAGCTGACGACCGGGACCATCAGCCGCCTGCGGTATCGGGTGAGCCGTGCTGACGGTGGGTGGACGTGGATGCAGACGGACTCCCGGCCCTGGATCAGCGACGACGGCGAGGTGGACGGGGTGGTGGGGGCTCTGCGCAACGTGGAAGCCGAGGTGGCGGCGTTGGAGGAGTTGCGTGGCGCCGAGGCGAAGCTGGCGGCGGAGCACACCCGCCTCGAGATGGTGCTGACTTCGATCGGGCTGGCCACCTGGGATTGGCGGGTGCCGCTGGACGCGATCGGACTGGACCAGGGGTGGGCGCATCTCACGGGTTTCCCGGCGGCTGCGGGGGCGCCCATGACCCTGCGGCAGTGGCGAGCTTTGGTGCACCCAGATGACCGTGAGGCCACCGATCGGGTGCTGCATCGATCGGTACAGGGTGACGCCTCGGTGTACGACATGGAGTACCGCCTGCGTCACCGCGAGGGCCGCTGGATCTGGATCCGTGAGCGGGGCCACGTGGTGCAGCGCGACGACGCCGGCAAGGCGCTTCACGTGATGGGGACCATGGAGGGTATCGACGAACTCAAGGCCGCGCAGGAGGCGCTCAGCGCGTCCGAGGCGCACTATCGAATCCTCGCCGAGAACGCGTCCAGCATGGTCAGCATGGCCGATGCCGACGGCACCCTGCTCTGGATCTCACCGTCGGTGCGGAAACTGCTGGGGTGGGACCCGGAGGAGTTGCGGGGGATCGACGTCGCCCGAATCCTGCACCCGGACGATCTGCCTGCTGTGCGAGCCGGGCAGGCCCGGGCGAGTGAGGGAGTGGAATCGTCGTTCGAGGCCCGGGCTCGAACCCCGGATGACGACTACAAGTGGTTCGAGGTGACCCTGCGACCGACATTCGATGAGGTCGGCAGGGCGACGGGCCGGGTGGCGGGGTGGCGCGATATCGATGCCGAACACCGGACCCGGGAGGAACTCGAGCGCAGTCGGGTGCAGTTGCAATACCTGGCGTCGCATGACGCACTCACCGGGCTGCTGAACCGCCGGGAGTTCGCGGACTTGGCCGAGGCCGAGTTGGCCGAGGGGCAGCCGTCGCTGGGGCTGCTCTTCGTGGACGTCGACGACTTCAAGGAGGTCAACGACACGCACGGTCACGCAGTCGGTGACGAGGTGATCCGGGCGATCGCCGGTCGCGTGGCTGGATGTGGCAACGACGTGCTCGCGGGTCGGTTCGGCGGAGACGAGTTCCTGGTGCTGGTGCGAGGCATACAGCGCGCCGGTCAACTGGCGCAGGTCGCACGTCGGATCGAGCAGGTCTGCTCGCAGCCGGTCACGCTAGCCGCTACCAACCTCACCACGACCGTCAGCATCGGCGGCGCCCTGTCGCGGCCGGGCGACAATCTCGACACTCTCATGGTGCGTGCCGACTCAGCCCTGTATGAATCGAAGCGGGCCGGGCGGGCGCGGTCGACGATTGTGGGCGGTGAGTGGTCCGGGCCCTGACGGCGCACGGCGGGTTGGAGGTTGTGGGCAGTACTCGCCACTGCTGGCATGGGCACGGGCAGATCGCGCCACATATGGCGCGATCTGCCCATGGTTGCTGTAGGTATGGCGGGGTGTGCCCGATGGTGAGGATCAGGCGCATTCCCAGGGGCCCCAGCCGGCGACCTGGTAGTAGTTGTAGGCGACTTGGTCCTGTGCCCAGGACGGGGCGAGGTCCGGACGGGAGGCGTAGGCGCCGCCACCGTTGGCAATCCACGACGGGATGTCGAACTGCCAGGCACCGTAGTAGCCGTTGCCGGTGTTGGTCGAGTAGTTGTTGCCCGACTCGCACATCTTGACCGACATTGCCTTGGCGGAGCTGGCCCACGAGGCCACGTCACCGGAGGCGAAGCCGGCATCGGTGCTGACGTCGGCAGTGGGAAGCGCCTCTGCCACAGGCGCCGGAGCGGTCTGACCGTGATCCGCCAGTAGTGGTGCCGGTGCCGGTGTGTCAAACGAGCAGATGCCCTGTCACGTAAGGAGAATCGGGTTTGCGACGACCTGATTCGGACCTCAGTGAAGG
>JAUPKO010000333.1 GCA_030837395.1 Actinomycetota bacterium
CCTCGATTCTCAAGGTGGGCCAAGAGCAGAGCGCGCGCCTATTCGCCACGCTGCGCAATCCGTGGATCCTGTTGGCCAGTCTGCTCACTGTCGCCGTCGTCGCCATCACGGTGTACACCGTCATGTTTCCCGGTTGGTGGCACTGACAGCTGATGGCGCGTCTGCCTCTGACTCGCCGTCTTCGTGGGTGGGCCTGGGCAGCCCACGGGTGGCCCGCAAGCTGAGAATCACGCTGACCGCGATGATCGCCAGCACGATGCCCAAGCTCGTGAGCGTGGGGATCTTGATGTCCCAGATGTGCAGCATCATCTTGACGCCGACCCACACCAGCACGAAGGCCAGGCCGGTCTTGAGGTAGACGAACCGGTCGATCAGGTCTGCCAGCAGGAAGTACAGGGCGCGCAGGCCCAGGATCGCGAAGGCGTTGGCGGTGAAGACCAGGAACGGCTCGGAGGTGACCGCGAAGATCGCCGGGATCGAGTCCACCGCGAAGATGATGTCGGTGAACTCGATCATGAGCAGCACACTGAGCAGCGGTGTGGCGAGCCAGACGCCGTTCTCCCGGACCCAGAACCGCTGGCCGCGGAAGTCGTCCGTGTGCGGCACCTTGGCCCGAAACCAGCGCAGGAGCCGGCTCTTGCCAACATCCATGTGCTCCTCGCGCTGTCGGAGCATCTTGATCCCCGTGATGATCAGGAAGGCGCCGAACAGGTAGATCACCCACGAGAAGCTCGCCAGCAGCGCAGAACCGGCGGCGATGAACACGCCCCGGAAGATCAGTGCCCCGATCACCCCGTAGAACAGCACACGGTGCTGGTACTCCCGTGGGACCGCGAAGAAGCTGAAAATGATGGCCCAGACGAAGACGTTGTCGACCGAGAGGGACTTCTCGATCACGTAACCGGAGAAGTACTGGGCGCCGTATTCGGAGCCATACACTTGCCAGATCAGGGCGCCGAACCCGACACCCAACGCCACCCAGAACGTCGACCAGGCGGCCGCCTCACGCACGCCGATGACGTGGGCCTTGCGATGGGCGAACAGGTCGATGGCGAGCATGACCAGGATCACGCCCAACACGGCCAGCCAGGCCCAAAGTGGAACATTCATGAATAGGTCGTCCCTCCACGTGCCACCCGCCGCGGTGACGGGTCCACATCACAACCCCAATACCGGAATCCTTATTCCTGTACGAACCTACGTTTTGGTCTATGATGGTGTGATGAGCGGTGAAGGTACGCAGCGGCAATGGACGTTCCTGTCGAACCACGGGCACATCCTGGTCTACGTGGCGGCACACCCGGACGCGCGGATTCGCGATGTCGCGGACGATGTCGGCCTCACCGAGCGTGCCGCCCAAGGGATCCTCGGTGACCTTTCCGACGCCGGCTACCTCACCGTCACCCGAGTGGGACGGCGTAACAGCTACCGCATCAATCCCGAGTTGCCACTTCGCCA
Source organism: Actinomycetota bacterium (assembly GCA_030837395.1). Lineage (GTDB taxonomy): Bacteria > Actinomycetota > Actinomycetes > S36-B12 > UBA10799 > JACJWR01. The sequence continues at coordinate 1,459 of JAUPKO010000333.1, forward strand.
CCCGCACGAGGCCGATCACACGGTAGGCGAACTGCTCGAGGTATTCGGCCGATCACCAGTGGGATGAGCACCACCCGGCTGACCGAACTCGTCCCCGGAGTGTGGGTGGCCACCGCCCGGGAGTACGACACCATCAGCACGGTGCTGCTCGACGGCGTCGGCGGCGCAGTGGTGATCGATCCGGCGTGGCACCCGGACGAGTTGGCGGCCATTCCGGCCGACTTGGCCGAACTCGCCGTGATCTGCGTGGCCGGGGTCGCCACCCACGAACACTACGACCACGTCCTCTGGCATGCCGCGCTCGGACAGGTGCCACGGTGGACGAGTCGGACGACGGCGGGCACCGTGGCGGCCCACCGCGCCGAGGTGATCGCCCCCGCGGCGCAGTTCCTCACCCCCGACCTGCTCGATCTCGCCGGCCGGCTCGACCCCCTGGCCGACGCACTCCTGCCGTGGCGCGGCACCCCGGTGTCCGTTGTCACCCATGACGCACATGCCCCGGGTCACCTCGCCCTACTGCACGAGGAGGCAGGGGTGCTGATCGCCGGTGACATGCTCAGCGATGTCGAACTGCCGATGCCGGCCGACGACGACGTGACCCTGGAGGTATACCTCGCCGGGCTGGCCGCCCTGCGGGAATCCGTCGGCCGGGCCCGGTGGCTGATCCCAGGTCACGGCACCCCCACGGCGGAGCCCATGCGACGGTACGACGCCGATATGCGCTACCTGACGGCGCTGCTGGCCCACGAACGCGTCGATGACCCACGACTGGCCAATCCCGGCATGGCTGATCTGCACGCCGCCAACGTCCGTCGAGCGAGTGCCGAACAGTGACGCCCTGACCTAGGCTGGGCGAAAGTCGTTCCAGACGAGGCGGTGGGCTGATGAAGTTCGATGACAACCGGGTGGACACCTCGGGACTTGAGGATCGTCGCGGTGGCGGCCTGCCCGGTGGCGCGGCAGGGCTGGGCGGGCTTGGGGGACTCGGCATTATCGGCGTCCTGCTCTGGCTGCTGCTCGGTGGCAGCGGCGACCCGTCGGCCATGTTCACAGATTCGGGTACCGGGACCACCTCCAGCAGCTCGGGCGGGCAGGCAGGCACCGGCAACCTGGCGGTCGAGTGCGCCACGGCCGAGGCCCTCAACACCCGTGACGACTGCTTCGTGCTCAAGGCCTTCAACGAGACCAACGAGGTCTGGACCGACTACTTCGGCGCCCAGGGCCAGACGTACTCGCAACCCAAACTCGTCTACTACGACCGCGCCACCACCACCGGCGGCTGCGGCAACGCCTCGGCCAACGCCGGGCCGTTCTACTGCCCGGCCGACCAACGGGTCTATATCGACCTGAACTTCCTCACACAGCTGCAGGACCAATACGGCTTCAACGGTCAATACGCCACGGCCTACATCGTGGCCCACGAGGTCGCCCACCACATCCAAACCGCCTCCGGCATCGAATCGCAGGTGCGCCAACTCCAGCAGCGCAACCCGAGTCAGGCCAACAAATACAGCGTCGCGCTGGAGTTGCAGGCGGACTGCCTGGCCGGGGTGTGGGGCCGCAAAGCGAATGATGCCGGCAACGTGGTGATCACCCAGGCGGAGTACGCCCAGGCCCTCAACGCCGCTGCCGCGGTGGGCGATGACGCCATCATGTCCGGCGCGGGCCTGCGGGTGAACCCGGAACAGTTCACCCACGGCAGCGCCGCTCAGCGCCAGCAGTGGTTCACGACCGGCTTCCAGTCTGGCGATCAGGGCGCGTGCAACACATTCGGCTGAGGCCGACCGTCACACGCGTTCGAGTAGCACCGCAACCCCGAGCCCGGCGGCACCGCTGACCGCAGCGACCCCGTAACGCCCTCCCCTGCGATGCAACTCGTCGACGCAGCCGCCCACCATGATCGCCCCGGTGGCCCCGAAGGCGTGACCCATGGCCATGGTGCCCCCGTTGGGGTTCATGCGATCCGGTCCGACGCCCAGGTCGCGACGAAACCGCAGGCATAACGCGGCGAAGGCCTCGGCGAACTCGAACACGTCCACGTCGTCCGCGCCCAGCCCGGCCCGGGCCAGCACCCGCTCGACCGCGAGTTGCCCTGCGGTGAGCATGACGACGGGGTCGACCGCCGCAGAAGCAGTGGCCAGCACCCGCGCGCGCGGGGTGATCCCGACGGTGTCGGCCGCGCTCGCGTCCCCGAGCAGGAGAAGCCCGGCACCATCGGCCATCTGCGGTGAGGTGCCCACCGTGTGCACGTGTCGCAACGGCCCGATCTCGGGGTGTTTGGTGGCCACGAGGGCGTCCTGGCCCGCGGCACCGATGTCCGCGAAGGCCGGTGGCAAAACGGCCAGGGCCGCGGCTGTGGTGCCGGGACGGATGAGTTCGTCACGTGTCACATCGACGCCGTCGATCCCCGGTTGCGGCACCACCGCCCGGTCGAAGGCGCCGGCCTCCCAAGCCGCATGTGCCTTGGCGTGCGTCTGCACCGCGTAGCCGTCGAGTTCCTCCCTGGTCCAGCCGTCGATCGTCGCGTTGAGATCGGCTGCGATTCCCATGTGCACCGATCCCACAGCTGCCACAACCGCGGGGTCGACCCACAACGCACCGCGGTCCGAGAAGATCGGCACCCGGGACACACTCTCCACGCCGCCGGCCGCGATGAGCGCAGCATCGCCGGCCCGGATCCGGGCCGCAGCCGTGGCTACGGCATCGATCCCGGAAGCGCAGAAGCGATTGATCGTCACCCCCGGCACGCCGTCGCCCCA
>JAUPKO010000334.1 GCA_030837395.1 Actinomycetota bacterium
ACACACTCACGACCCCCACCTCACTCATACCGGCAGCACCGGCCCGCGCCCGGGCATACTCCTGCACGAACGTCAACACCCCCGCCACGACGCACACCCACCCCGGCGCCCCCGCCAACCACAGCGCCACCAGGAACAGCACATCCGCCACCCGATCCACCACCGAGTCATAGACGTACCCCCACTTCGACGCCCGGTCGGTCATCACCGCCACCGCACCGTCGAGGTTGTCGATCAGCCCGGAGATCAGCACCAGCAGCCCCGCCAGCAGCAACCACCAACCACCCGCCCAGGCCGCAGCAACACCCCCGACGACCACCACCAACCCCAGCGTCGTCACCGCATTCGGCGACGCTCCCGCAGCCGCCAGCGGCCGCGCTAGCACGTGCACCACCGACAACCACCACAGCACGAGCCGGTTGGACGCCGGATCCATCCCGCCGTGCAAGGCCGACCAGCGCCGCAGGTAGTCCTCGCGACTCAGCGGCTCGTGCGGGGGGACCATCAGCGGGAGTCGAGGCCCAGTTCCCGGAATACCTGCAACGTCGACGACGACCGATTCAACGTGTAGAAGTGCAGCCCCGGCGCGCCCTGGTCGAGCAGTTGCTGGCACATCTCGGCCGCCACCTCGACCCCCAGGTCGACCACCGCCTCCGGGTCGTCGCCCAGCGCGTGGAAACGCTCGGCGAGGGCAGGTGGGAAGGCCGCGCCGGACAGCGCGGCGAATCGCTCGATCTGGCTGACGTTGGTCACCGGCATGAGGCCCGGGATGATCGGCAACTCGACCCCCATCGCGGACGCCCGCTCCACCAGCCGGAAGTAGTCGGAGGGATCGAAGAAGAACTGGGTGATCGCGAAATCCGCCCCGGCCTCCTGTTTGGCCCGCAGCACCTTGGCGTCGTCGTCCAGGCTCAAGGCTTCCGGGTGGCCCTCCGGGAACGCCGCGACGCCCACCGTGAAGTCGGCGCGACTGTCGATCAGCGTCACCAACTCGTCCGCGTGCTCGAGGCCACCGGGGTGCGACTGCCATTCCGCGTCCAGGCCACCGGGTGGGTCCCCCCGCAGCGCCAGGATGTGGTGCACGCCGGCAGCGGCATAGGCGTCGATGATGTCGGCCAGTTCCTCCCGCGTCGACCCGACGCAGGTGAGGTGCCCGACCGGCAACAGGTCCGTTTCCTGGGCGATGCGCCCGGTGAGCCGGATGGTCCGGTCGCGGGTGGATCCCCCGGCACCGTAGGTGACGGACACGAACGTCGGCGACAACTCCTCGAGGGCATTGATGGCGTGCCACAGGTTACGCTCACCCACATCGGTCTTGGGTGGGAAGAATTCGAACGAGAACGACCGACCACCGGTCGAGACGTATTCGGCGACAGAGAAAGTCATGGCGGCAAGGATACGCGTGCCCCCACCGTCCTGCGTGCCGCCCGCGCCGCTTCACCGTAGGCTTACGGCCATGCCCCATCAGCCGCTGTCCCCCGCCGAGTCGCCGCTGGACGAGGCGGACCTACGACCGAGGGTGAGCAAGGCCCTCAACGCCTTCCTGGCCTCGCAACTCGATGCCCTCGACAACGTCTCACCCGATGTCGATGCGTTGTCCGAGGCGACGACCGACCTGCTGGCCGGCGGCAAGCGGTTGCGGCCGGCGTTCTGCTATTGGGGCTGGCGCGGCGCCGGTGGGGCGGACACCGAGGAGGCGATCATCGCCGCGACCTCGCTGGAGTTGCTCCAGGCCTGTGCGCTGATCCACGACGATGTCATGGACGGCTCGGACACCCGCCGCGGAATGCCGGCGGTCCATCGCCGATTCGCCTCACTGCACCGCGGCAATTCGTGGCTCGGCTCGTCGGAGGACTTCGGGGTCGGGGCGGCGATCCTCGTCGGAGACCTGTGCCTGTCTTGGGCCGACCAGATGCTGCTGGCGTCCGGTTTGCCTGCCGACGCCCTGGCCAGGGGCAAGCCGGTCTACGACGAGATGCGCGTCGAACTCATGGCCGGACAGTACCTGGACCTGCTCGAGCAAGCCCGTGGCGGCGGTTCGGTGGAGCGGGCCATGCGGGTGGTGCGGTTCAAATCGGCCAAGTACACGATCGAGCGTCCGCTGCACCTCGGCGCCGCGCTTGCCGGGGCTGACCCGACGATCGTGACCGCCTACAGCGACTACGGTCTGCCGCTGGGCGAGGCTTTCCAGTTGCGCGACGACGTGCTCGGGGTGTTCGGTGACCCCAGCGTCACCGGCAAGCCCGCCGGCGACGATCTGCGCGAGGGCAAGCGCACGGTGCTGGTGGCCAAGGCGCTGGCGGCGGCCAGCCCCCGGCAGACCCACCTGCTGCGCACCCATCTCGGGGATCCCTCCCTTGATCTGGCCGGGGTGGACGCGCTGCGCGAAGTCATCGTCGACACCGGGGCATTGGCCGACGTGGAGGCGATGATCGAGCAACTGGCTGAATCGTCCATTGCGGCGCTGGCCCGAGTCGACCTGGCCGCTCCGGCCGCCGACGTACTCGCGGGCCTCGTGGTGGCCGCGACCTCCAGGAAGGTGTGAAATGGCGTTGAAATCACTGTCCCGGTGGCTGCCCGGGGCCCCGCGCACCGTGTCCGGCCCCACCGATCGGGTGGTGATCGTCGGGGCCGGGCTGGCCGGACTCTCGGCCGCGATGCGCCTGGCCGGGGCTGGGCGCGAAGTGACCGTGGTCGAACGTGAGTCGATTCCCGGTGGTCGTGCCGGATTGCTCGAGGACGCTGGCTACCGTTTCGACACCGGGCCGACTGTGCTGACCATGCCTGACCTGATCGCCGACGCCTTCGACTGCGTCGGCGAGCAGATGTCGGACTGGCTCGAACTCACGCCGGTGAGCCCGCTGTACCGAGCGTTCTACCCCGACGGTTCGCAACTGGACGTGCACAGCGACACCGAGGCCATGACCGCTGAGATCGAGCGGGTGATCGGGCCCGGTGAGGCTGCCGGCTACCGACGCTACGTGGACTTCGTGTCGTCGCTCTACCGCTACGAGATGAAGGACTTCATCGACCGCAACATCGATTCCCCGCTCGACCTGCTGACCCCGGACCTCGCCCGTCTGGTGGCCCTGGGCGGCTTCCGGCGCCTGGCCCCCAAAGTCGAACAGTTCCTGTCCGATCCGCGTACCCAGCGGGTGTACTCGTTCCAGGCGATGTACGCCGGGCTCTCGCCCTATGACGCGTTGGCGATCTACGCGGTGATCGACTACATGGACTCCGTGGCCGGGGTGTTCTTCCCCAAGGGCGGCATGCATGCGGTGCCGCGGGCCATGGCCGCCGCGGCCGAGAAGCACGGCGTCACCTTCCGCTACGACACCGAGGTGATCCGCGTGGACCGTGACGGGGACCGCGCGACCGGCGTGATCACCGCCGACGGCGAGCGGATCCCGGCCGACGTGGTAGTGCTCAACCCGGACCTGCCCGTGGCCTATCGCGACCTGTTGGGCCAGGAACCGTGGTCCGTGCGCCGACTCACCTACTCCCCCTCGTGCGCCGTACTGCTGACCGGTTCGCACGCCGAGTTCACCAAGATCGCCCATCACAACATCCACTTCGGGCGCACCTGGCAAGGAGTGTTCACCGAGTTGATCGACCAACGCCAGTTGATGAGCGACCCGAGCCTGTTGGTCACAAATCCCACGCGCAGCGATCCGTCGCTGGCCCCGGATGGCAAGCAGATCTACTACGTGCTGTTCCCCACCCCCAACCTGGACTCGGGCATCGAGTGGGCCTCCGAGGGGCCGCGCTACCGCGACCTGTTGGTGGCCACCCTCGAGCTGCGCGTCTACGTCGGGTTCGGCGACGGCATTGAGGTCTTGCACCTGA
>JAUPKO010000335.1 GCA_030837395.1 Actinomycetota bacterium
CGTACTTCGCGCACGCGGAAAGTGCTGTGGGTCCTTCGGCCCAGATGCCGCAACGACTCTCTGCCGAATTGGGCATCACCATCGTGGGTTCGATCTTCGAACAGGGGGATGTACCTGGCACCTACTTCAACACGGCTCAGACCTTCGTCGGCGGGGAGCTTCGCTCCACCTATCGAAAGTCCCACCTCCCCTTCTCCAACGGATTCCCGGAGAAGTTCTATTTCCGGCCGGGCAGTAAGCCACCGGAGGTCGTCGTCACTCAGGACATGACCGTCGGCACCATCATCTGCTACGAGCGGCACTTTCCTGAGTTAGGTCGGATTGTCGCCCTGGCGGGTGGCCAGGTGATGTGCGTGCCGGTGGCATCGGCCAGTACCCCCATGCGAGAGGTCTTCCAGTTGGAACTGCGTGCTCAGGCCGTCTTCAACAGCATGTTCGTGGTCTGCGCCAACCGGATTGGGACCGAAGGAGTCAAAGACTACTTTGGCCTCAGTGCCATCTACGATCCGGACGGCTCCATCATCGGGCAGGCGAAGGACGACGGCAGCGATGAAGCAGTTGTCGCAGACATTGACATCACCGCTGTCGAGCGAACACGCGAGCGCCGTCCTTTCCTTCGTGATCGACGCCCTGATCTCTACTCGTCAATCTGCGCTGCACAATGAGAGGTAAGTGAGCATGAAGGCGAAAGGCGCTGTGCTACACCAAGTCGGTGGCCCCTGGGTGGTCGAGGACATCGAGGTATCCGAGCCGGGTGACAACGAAGTCCTCGTTCAGGTGATGGCGAGCGGGCTCTGCCATTCGGACGATCACTTCGTCACTGGCGACATCCCGGCGACGCTCCCGGTTGTGGGAGGACATGAGGGTGCAGGAATCGTTGTAAAGGTCGGGTCGAAGGTGACGCGAGTCGCCCCCGGCGATCACGTCGCGACACTCTTCATCCCGGCATGCGGGGTCTGCAAGTACTGCGCCAGAGGGATGTCCTACATCTGCAACAATGGTGCTGGCATGGAGCACGGCCTGGCCATGGATGGAACGGCTCGTTTCCACCTGAGTGACGGGCGCGGTATCGGAGGGTCCACTCGGCTGGGCAGTTTCGCCAACTACCTTGTGTGCCACGAGACACAAACGGTGAAAGTGCCGAAGGACATCCCTTTCGATCTGGCCTGCTTGGTGTCTTGCGGCGTCGCAACTGGGTACGGCGCGGCTGTTTACGGGGGCCCCGTGCGACCCGGAGACGTCGTTCTTGTCATGGGTGTCGGCGGCGTGGGTATGAACGCTGTTCAGGGGGCTCGGCTGGCCGGTGCTGACCACATCCTTGTGGCAGAGCCTGTCGACTGGAAGCGCGAGGCGTCCGTCGGCTTTGGCGCCACGGACGTCTTTGCCAGCGTTGACGAGGCCCGTGGCCGCATCGCGGAACTGACGAACGGGCAAGGCGTGGACGTGTCCATCTGCGCAGTCGGTCGGGTGGATGGTGACTTGCTGGGCCTCGCGTTCGAGGTGACAGGCAAAGCCGGCACCTGTGTTCTGCTGGCTGTGGGTTCGCACGAGAAGTCGATCTCCATCAGCCCACAGGACCTCACAAACTTTTCCAAGCGAATCCAGGGCGTTCTCTACGGCCTGTGCAATCCCGTCGTCGATATTCCGATGCTCCTCCGTATGTATCAGGAGAAGCGCATCAAGCTCGACGAGCTGGTGACGACCCGATACGGCCTCGATGACATCAACGAGGCGTATGCCGACATGCACGCGGGAAAGAACATCCGCGGTGTGGTAATCCACAACCACTGAAATGAGTGCGAACTGTGACGATGCTGACCAGCCTGCCTGTTGATCCCTCGGCACCCATCAAGCGACGGCAGTTACTCATCGGAGGCGAGTGGTGTGACGCTGCCGACGGCGCCACGTTTGACGTCTACAACCCGGCCACCGGAGGCGTCCTCTGCCGTGTCGCGGAGGCGGGCCCAGAAGACGTAAACCGTGCGGTAACAGCAGCGAGGGATGCCTTTGAAGGTCCCTGGCGGACTATGAAGCCCATGGACCGAGCTCGAGTTCTCTGGCGACTGGGAGACCTCATCCTGGAGAACGCCGACGAGTTGGCGCGCGTCGAGACACTGGATCAAGGCAAGCCGTTCGCGGCAGCACGCGGCGGCGATGTGCCCTCGACGGCCCACATGTTCCACTACATGTCAGGATTCGCTACCAAGATCGAGGGCAGCACCATTCCCGTCTCGGCGGGCGGTGACTTCCACGTCTATACCCGCAGGGAACCGGTGGGTGTCGTGGGCTGCATCGTCCCCTGGAACTTTCCTATGTCAATCGCGAGTTGGAAGGTCGCTCCGGCTCTGGCGGCAGGCAACACCGTCATCCTTAAGCCCGCCGAGCAGACGCCACTCACGGCGCTCATCCTGGGGGAGCTCGCGCTAGAAGCGGGAGTGCCTCCGGGGGTTCTCAACGTCGTTCCAGGATTTGGTGCTCGTGCCGGTCAGGCCCTGACGGAGAACGCGGATGTGGACAAGGTGTCCTTCACTGGATCCACTGCGACCGGCC
>JAUPKO010000336.1 GCA_030837395.1 Actinomycetota bacterium
GCCTCACGCCTATCGGGGGGACGATGCGCCTGTTCGTTCGCATAGATCGGATCAACGAGACGATCGGTTCTGTCCTGTACGGCGAGCGCCCCAGCCATACCGAAGCAGTGGCGGCGGGGTTCCGGTGGGCGATCACTCCACCACCGGACCAAGCATTGGTTCTGCAAGTCGAACCGATCGCACGGCCGCCGCGCGGCGATAGGGCTGCCCAGGACGCGACCGCGGGACTGTTCAGCGCCGCCGGGTTCAAACCCATAGGACTCCCGGGCGATCTACTGGATCCGGCGGCTGAAAGCGTCACCTGCCGCCTCGACTCCCCCAACCACTTGACGATCGTCATCCGTCAGGCAACAGGGCCCGCGGTCGACATCCCCGTGCCGCACGACCGACCGGCACTGACCGCGGCCGTTGAAGCCGACGGCTTCGTGCGGACATACGCGACCACGGACAGCATCGGTGTCAACGGACTCATCGACCCCGACATGATGAGCAGGGACATGGCGAATGGCGTTGTCTCGGGCGCGCTGGTCGCAGTGGTTCTTCTACAGTCTGAATGAGCCGGTCTCCGGTCGGCTCGCTGTCCGGAGACCGGCTGAGGCGTCAGGACTATGAACCCGCCCTGGGCGTGAATCGAAGTGGCCTGCACGCACCGTTGTTGCGCTGAACCCACGTGATTTTGAGTAACTGTGGAATACAGGGACTGGCTGGTGCCGCGTGAGACATCGAGTCATCGGACACTTCAGCGTTCGCTATCTCGCTGATAGCGTAAGTCTTCTGGACCGCTGGAGGAGATCGAATCGATGCGGCTGCTGAAGCGTGGCATCGTCGCCTTGACGTTCGGCCTCATCGTCTTAGTGCTGGCCGCAGCACTGATGCGCGGATTTGGGCAAGATGGTGCGACCTTGCTCGGTGGCATCATCTTCTTTCTCTGTGTCGGAGTCGGGTACTGGGTCTGGATTAAGAAGATTGATCCCTGGCTCGACAAGGAGTGAGCCGGCGGCCCGTATGTCTCCGTGGCCACGTATGTGCCTCGGCCCCCATATTACGTAGTACCGCACGACTACGTAATGTGCAATCCTCACTAGTCGTTCGGTGCTCAGCCAGCCCGCCGCCGCACGGTAGTCACCCCTACGGCATAGACGTCGAGAGGCGTCCGGCGTCGGTGCCGGCGAGATGGGTGCGCCGCGGGCGCCACCTGTCCGGTAGTACTATCCCTTGGAAACCGAATGCGGCACAGCCCAGCGGCCAAGCCCCGGGCTTTCGGTCGGTCTCAAGACGGGGGAGTCGTGGGCGGAATCTTGAGTGGACGAACGCTTGGCGGCTGTGTCATCGCGGTCGTATTGGCTGTCGGTGCAGTGTCCATGACGGCGGTTGGGGAAGCGAAGGCTGCACGCGGCACGGCTACGCAAGAGCAGGCCGCGGCGCTGGTGTTCATCGACTGGTATGGCCAAGTGGATGATCGGACGGTCGAACTTGTGCTCGTCGGCGTTAGCACCAAGGCTAAGCCGCTCCTCGTCAAGGTGGATGGAACACCACTGGCAGCAATACCAGCGAAGTCCTGCACCTACCGGCAGGCCAAAGCCTCCAAGTTCAAGTGCACAGCCACGTACCGGGCAGGCGCACTCAGCTTCGGGGAACACACCATCGAGATACTCGTCGGGAAGCGCGTCGTGACCAAGAGTGTCACCACGAGCGACGTGTACGACGATGAGCCCAAGGTCACGCCTACTCGGTTCCACCTGTTGTATATGCACCCATCCGATCGCGCCCCCGTCGCCGGTCGTGCCGAGGCGATCGGCCACATCGCGCAGGTCGTGGACGCGTGGTTCGCACAGCAGATGTCGGGGCTTTCACCCCGCTTCGTTGCCGACGCGACTGGCAACCCCATCGTGACGGTGATTCCGTCGACCAAGGACGCCGCTACCCTGTCGACGTACACCGGGGACTTGATCGATTCGCGGACGTGGATGGCCGTCGGCATCCTGGAACCGGACGCCCTGCCGATCCTCTTCATCGACGGGATGCCCGCAGCGCCGTCCTGTGGTCACTACACTTGGGGGCTGGGCATCGAGATTCCCATGGACTCGTGTCAAATCTATCCGGACGCAGCCGCGCGGTTTCCTTTCGGGGGCACGTACCTTCTCGCTCATGAAATGACTCATGCTCTGGGTGGCGCCGACCGCAACGCGCCACATACTGATGGCGGCGGACACGTGACCGATGATCCACGCGACATCATCTTCAACGGCGTAGGTGGTCGGGACTGGGAGCATCTTGCACTTGACCCAGGGCACGATGACTACTACCTCACCGGCCGGAGCGATCTCATGAATATCGAGAACAGCACTCTGCTGGAACGTCACTAGGGCTCGCCGAAGCCACCTTCCACCGTCCTCGCTGAGCTGGTTGTCGCGCGACGATCGTTGTGTCAGGCACACCCGCTGGCGGCCTTGCCGGAGTGGTTGACGCCACATCGTTGTCGCGTCGGTCGAGTCTGTGTCGTCATGAATGTCGGTTGATCCTTCGTGGTGGTTGAGGCAGTCAGTGCCTGAAAGGTGAGCCGGTCGTTGTCCGGCTCCTTGTAGCAGGTGACGGCTTGTGATCGGGGCAGGACGTCGACTCCAAGGTACGGCGGCCATCGGCCCATTCGTCGTGCTGCTCGGCCAGGATGGCGCCGACCAGGCGGATGATCGAGCCGCGGTCGGGGAAGAGGCCGGCAACGGCGGCTTGGCGGCGGATCTCGCGGTTGAAGCGCTCGTTGGAATTGTTGGACCAGACCAGCCAGCCCGCCGATTCGCCAAGAGTCGCTCCGCACTTGAACTCCTTCCCAGATCAGGAATCCGAGCAAGGACTCCGATGGCGCGGCGCACGGCTCCGTCGGAGCCTTCGAGTTCGCAGGCTCCGAGTAGATCGCTTCTACATTGCGTAGTGTTGGGCAAATGCGAAGTATGGCGCGTGGGGGATTGCCGTCGGGGCGGCCCCGCGAGACCGCACTACCCGTTGGGCGAGCACCAGGACTCGATGTCAAACTCGCTGCGGCTGCCCTCTGATGCTGGGTACTTGCCGTCTGGTCGGACTTCCACCTGCCGCCCACCCGGTACCTCGCTTTCCGATGAGGATGGTGCTGTCAGGTCAGGGCAACAAGCTGGTGCACGTCGTCGGCGGGCAAATCGCCGTCGATGGTGGCGCAAACGGTGGAATCGATCGGATCAACCTGACCGCCGTACGTCGATAGGAAGGAGGTGTCTCCAGCATCGCGGCCCGCGCAAATGCGGACCAAACTCGAGCGGGGTGCCAGCAGCGTGGCGTCGGACACCCACCTCGTTTCGCCAACGGCCGCCTCAGCGACCGCGTGGAAGTCCATCGGAACGAGGCGCGGCGCGTACACCGATGCGAGGCGCGCGGGGACATCCATCGCGCGAAGCGAGGCGATCACTAGGTGCGCATAGTCTCGGCAGACGCCCCTCCGCTTGAGCATCGTGTCGACCGATCCGTCTGTCGGGCCGCTGCTTCGCCGGACGTACGTCAGCTCGGTGCCTACCCACGACGACACGGCGGCTAGCAGTTTGAACCGCCCCGGTAGTTGTGGAGGCTCCGAACCCGCGAAAGGGTGGGAGTCATGCCAGCACCGAGGAAGTATCCGCAGGAGTTGCGGGACCGGGCGATGCGCCTGG
>JAUPKO010000337.1 GCA_030837395.1 Actinomycetota bacterium
CCTACGCCGGGGACTTGCCCGTCGGGGTTGCGGGGTAGGCCCCACCGTCAGTCTCCCCGCCATCCATGGTGTTGTGGGCATGAAGCGCCGCAGTGATTACGGCAAGCCGCGGAGTCACCCAGGCAGCGCGGCCGATGGGTGCGCTGCTGGTGTCTTTTGGTGGCATTTGAAGACTGTACCTCCTTCCGACTCCTTTGGGCATACCCATGTTGACAGGTCTGTCCTACACTCGGCCCATATTGTCCGAAGCGGAGGTCACCATGATCATCACTCGAGCGGCGAGACTCGCGCACAGTCAGTATCGAGTGCGGGCAAAGCGCTCTCCTCGCACATGGCGGAGCGTGGGTTCGGCCGTCGTTGCTGCCGCGGCTTCGGTGGTGATGCTGTTGGGTCTGGCAGTCACACCTGCGTCCGCAGCGCCAAATACCTTCGAGATCGGTGCCACGTGGGCCACCAAAACTAGCGCAAGTGATAACAGTTGGTCCTCGCTTGCTTACGGCGAGGTCGGCGGCACCAAGATGTTCGCCGCAGTCGCTCTTGGCACGACCAGAATTCAGACGAGCCCCGATGGCGTGACCTGGACTCTCCGGACAGCACCTGCCGGTCTCAACTGGACTTCCATCGTTTACGGCGGCGGCAAGTTTGTGGCAGTGGCATCAACAGTTGGAGGCACCAGCCAGCAGACCATGTACAGCACCGACGGAGTGTCTTGGACGTTTGGCTCGAGCCTGCCTGCAACTGGGGCGTGGAGGGATGTGTCCTATGGCGCCTCAAAATTCGTTGCGGTCGGATCGAATGCGGTCATGTTTAGCTCCGACGGTATTTCCTGGACGCTGGGCACGAGCCCGGTCGACGTCGGCTGGATGAGCGTCACCTACTCGGGTTCCAGATGGGCTGCTGTTGCTGGTACAGGTACCGCCGGACTCGTTAGGGCGATGTACAGCGACAATGGCGAAACCTGGACGGCCGCAACGACGATGCCCTCGGCAGGTTGGCAGTCGGTCGCATACGGCGCCTCAAAGTTCGTAGCCGTCTCGACCGCAGGAAAGACGGCCTCCAGCGCCGATGGCGTCACGTGGACGCAGAGCACGAACGGAGTGCCCGGAAACGACTGGCGGGCCGTCGCGGTTGGAGTGACCACGCCGCCCGCAGGTGGAACCCCCGTTACCCGCTTCGTTGCCGTGTCAAGCACGGCTGCGTCAAACAATGCGATGTACAGCGAAAACGGTGTGGACTGGACTGCGGGAACTAGCGCTTCCACGAACGCGTGGTATGGATTGACCTACGGCGAGGGCAGGTTCGTCGCGGTTGCCACCACCGGCACCGGAACCCGTGTGATGATGAGTAACAGCACCTTCCTCACCTACTCGAGTGACACCCTCACGATCGTCCCGCCAAGTGGAGTCACCACCACTGGCTATGCAATCCACTACAACACCCAGGCTCGGATCGACTCCAGCAGCGCCTGGGGAGTGTGGGCGACGAAGTGGCCAGGCGCCACGACTTCACTCAACCTCGCTACTTATCAAACTGGCACTGCGGCGCCTTGTGGGGTCAGTCCGACGGTCTGTTCCAGAGTGCTCGGGCAGCAGGCATCGGGACAGACGAGGGTTTATCGTGCCATTGCCAACGTTGCTGGATCCGGCTATATGAGCCCCAATTTGACAGTCACGCGCCCATAGTCCTGGTCGCTCGAAAGAGTGCTGAGCATTGGTGACGCCGCGACCCATGCCGCTCGACCGTCTGACGGGAACAGTCAATGGCGCCCGATCATGCTGAGGATTCGAAGGTCGAGACCTGGCTTATTGCGATCCGAATCCCGCGGATTCACGTGGATTTCGGACCCCTGCGCGGGCCTTTGGCCGCGAACCGCAGCGGCAGCGGCAGCGGTAGACAGCCATGTGAGACCAGAGATCATGTCCTGTCGGGGTACACGCGGAACTGGCCCCTCCGACGTCCGAAGCATCAGTATGCTGGTGAAAGCGCGTCAAGATGCTCCGTCGTGGGGTGCCCACCACCTACACGCCGGCCCCCGATGTTGAGGCGGAAATCCAACGTCTCAGCAAGGAATTGGGCATCGGTGTGAGCGAGGCGATCAACCGGCTGGCGCGGCGTGGAATCGCGGCTGGCCGCGAACCAGTCGCGCGGTTCCACCAGCGCTCCAACTCAATGGGCGCCAAGATCCCGGTGGACAACATCGGGGCCGTCCTCGACGAGTTGGATCATGACTGATGCTACTCGACGCGAACCTTCTTGTGTATGCCGTCGACGCGGACTCCGCGGGTTACGAGGCGGCCGCGGATTGGTTGGAGAGTCAGCTTTCGTCGCCCGCGCGCGTGGGCCTTCCGTGGCAGTCGATCGGGGCATCCGTGCGCATCACCACCCATCCGCGTGTCTTCGAGCGACCCCTCGCCTCGGCTGAGGCGTGGGGTCACGTCGAAGCGTGGCTGGCCGCGCCGCACGTGTGGATCCCTGCCGCAGGTGCGGCGACTGCCGTCATTTTGGGCCGGTTGCTGCAGGCACCCGGTATCACCGGGAAACCTCGTACCCGATGCGCAGCTCGCGGCGCTGGCGATCGAGCACGGGGTGGCGGTTGCCAGTGCAGACCCGACTTCGCGCGTTTCCCCGAGTGTCGGTGGATCAACCCGCTGCGGTGAGGTCGCTCGGAAGGGCGGTGAGTGGCGTTGGAGGTTGGGACTGTTGTCCCCAGGTGGCGGATCTCATTGACGTAGGCCGTCCCGTCCCGTCATGCGCCGCCGTCATCACCCCGCCTGCATCCACAGCCAGGGTCTCGCCTCATATCGGGTGTCGGCATCAAG
This sequence comes from Actinomycetota bacterium, assembly GCA_030837395.1. GTDB lineage: Bacteria > Actinomycetota > Actinomycetes > S36-B12 > UBA10799 > JACJWR01. The sequence continues at coordinate 2,820 of JAUPKO010000337.1, forward strand.
GTGTACACTGAAGTGTCCACCGAGGAGGTAGGCAATGCCCGATCCAAGTCCGTTTGAAGCCCTAGCTTGGGTCGCCTCGGCGCCCAAACTCGCCCGCGTCGGCCACAAAGAACTGCGCGGGAACCTGGCCACCGTCATGGGCCAGGTGGGTGCCGAACACGCCGTTGAGGTCACGAACGGCAGCCGAAGGGAGGCCGTCCTCCTCCAGGCGGAAGTGTTCGACGCTTTGGCCGACGTCGCCGCCAGCA
>JAUPKO010000338.1 GCA_030837395.1 Actinomycetota bacterium
CCTGCGACGGCCCGCCACCAGCGCCGAAGTGCCCATCGCCGAGCCACTGGAACGGTCCGGCGTCGGCCTCGAATCGCAGGAGATCATTGATCGCATCGTCCTCCGCGATGCTGTCACTGACCTCGACGAGCCAGCGCGCACCATCGTTGATCTGGCCTTCTACTCACAACTGACGCACACCGAGATCGCCGACCGCCTCGACCTCCCGCTGGGTACGGTCAAAAGCCACCTGCGGCGGAGTTTGCTCCGCTTGCGAACACGATTGGAGGGCAGCCGAGATGACCTCTGAGCTCAGCCCCCACGTGCCTGCGGATGAACTCGCCGACGTAGCACTCGGCGAAGCTCCCACGCCCGCTATGCAGGCCCACCTTGAGTCCTGCGCGCGCTGCCGACTGACGGTCTCGGAGTTGCTCGAAGTCATCGTCACAGCGCAGGACGGCATGCCCGACGGCTCGCTGACAGTCGACCCGCCCGCACGAGTCTGGGCCGCGATTGACGCTTCCATCCACGAGCCTACGAATGTCGTGCCACTGACGACACCAACGCGAACCACCACCGGCCGCCCTGCGAGGCGAAGCCGCCGCCGGCACACCGGTCCACTCCTGCTCGCCGCCGCCGTGGTGGGCATCCTTGTCGGTGGTGGCCTCGTGGCCGCGACAGACGCGTGGCGCTCCGAACCCACCGTGGTGGCCGCGGCGCCGCTGGCTCCCGTGCCGGGAGGCCCGGACGGCCCGCAAACCGGCCTGGCCCAGATCGAGAAGGTCTCCGAGGGCGAGGTGTTGTCGATTTCCACGTCTGACTTGGCTGATCCCACCGGCTACTACGAGGTCTGGCTGCTCGATCCGGCCTCCGGCGGGATGATCGCCATGGGCGTGGTGCCGCCGGGCTCAGGCACCGCCTCCCTGCCGGTGCCCCCCGGGGTCGACCTGACCACGTACGCCGCTGTGGACATCTCCGACGAGCCCATGGACGGCAACCCCGGGCACTCAGCCGTCTCGGTGCTGCGAGGTCAACTCGCCACCTGAGACGCGCATCACCACCCGAGCCGCCCACGATCGGGGAATCATGCACCGTCGTCGGACGTTCCTGCGGTCGTGAGTCAACTGCTGGAATTCCACGTCGGCGGCATGACCTGTGCCTCCTGCGCCGCTCGGGTCGAGAAGAAGCTCAACCGCATGGACAACGTCACCGCCGAGGTCAACTACGCGACCGAACTGGCCCGCGTCACCCTCGGCGACGGCGTTGCCGAGGGTGACATCGTGGCCACGGTGGAGGCCACGGGCTACACCGCCGAGCCGGTGGCGCCGCCCGCGTCCGCCGGGGCAGACTCCGACGAGCCGGAGGACATTGCGGCACCTGCCAACCCCGAGCTCGTCGCCCTGCGCCAGCGCCTGCTGATCTCCACAGTGCTGACCGTGCCGGTGGTGCTCATGGCCATGGTGCCGGCGTTGCAGTTCGCCAACTGGCAATGGGCTTCGCTGACTCTCGCCTCCCCGGTCGTGGTGTGGGGCGCCTGGCCGTTCCATCGGGCGGCGTGGGTCAACGCCCGCCACGGCGCGGCCACGATGGACACGCTCATCAGTATCGGCGTGAGCGCCGCCTACCTGTGGTCGCTCTACGCGCTGTTCTTCGGCGGTGCCGGCGAACCGGGCATGACGATGCAGTTCGAGTTGTTCGGTGCTCACGACGGCGGTCAGAGCATCTACCTGGAAGTCGCGTCCGCAGTGACGGTGTTCATCCTGCTCGGGCGCTACTTGGAGGTGCGTGCCAAGTCCGCGTCCGGCGCTGCGCTGCGTGCACTGTTGGGGATGGGCGCGAAGGACGTGGCGATTCTGCGCGAGGGCGCCGAGGTGCGTCACCCGGTCGGCGAATTGGTGGTGGGCGACCTGTTCGTGGTTCGCCCAGGCGAGAAGATCGCCACCGACGGTGTCGTGACGGAGGGCGCGTCGGCCGTCGACACCTCGATGCTGACCGGCGAGCCGGTGCCGGTGGAGGTTGGGATCGGTGACGCCGTGGTCGGCGCGACCGTGAACGCGGGAGGTCGCCTGGTGATCGAGGCCACGCGGGTCGGCGCCGATACCCAACTGGCGCAGATCGCCCGGCTGGTCTCGGATGCGCAATCGGGCAAGGCGCCGGTGCAGCGGTTGGCGGATCGGATCTCAGGGGTGTTCGTGCCGGTGGTACTGCTGCTGTCGCTGGCGACTCTCGCGGGGTGGTGGCTGCTGACCGGCGACGTCCAGGCTGCCTTCACGGCCGCGGTCGCGGTGCTGATCATCGCGTGCCCGTGCGCCCTCGGGCTGGCCACCCCGACCGCACTGCTCGTCGGTACCGGTCGGGCCGCGCAGTTGGGCATCTTGATCAAAGGTCCGCAAACCCTGGAGTCGACTCGTCAGGTCGACACGATCGTGCTCGACAAGACCGGCACGGTGACCTCCGGCCGGATGACCGTCGTGGCGGTCGTCGCCGTGCAGGGCACCGATCCCGACGAGGTACGCCGCCTGGCCGGGGCCCTCGAGGACGCCTCAGAGCATCCCGTCGGCCGAGCCATCGCCGACGATGCCCGCCTGCACTTCGACCACCTGCCGCCCGTCACCGACTTCCGCTCCAGTCAGGGGCGGGGGGTCACCGGAATGGTCGAGGGCACTGCCGTGGCGGCCGGGCGGGCGTCGTGGCTGGCGGACGAGTGGGCGGTCGTCCCCGACACTGCTCTGCTGGCCGCCGCCGAGCGCGCCGAGGCTGAAGGGCGCACGGTGATCACCGTCGCGTGGGACGGCCTCGCCCGCGCCATCATCGTGGTCTCTGATGTGGTGAAGCCGACCAGCGCCCAGGCGATCGCCGAACTGGGCGACCTGGGCCTGACACCGGTGCTGCTGACCGGCGACAACTCCCGGGCGGCCCAGGCTGTGGCCGCCGAGGTCGGCATCACCAAGGTGATCGCCGAGGTGCTGCCGTGGGACAAGGTCGCGCAGGTGCGTTCGCTGCAGGAACAGGGCAAAGTCGTGGCGATGGTCGGCGACGGGGTCAACGACGCGGCCGCCTTGGCTCAGGCCGACCTGGGGATCGCCATGGGCACCGGCACCGACGTGGCTATCGAGGCCAGCGACCTCACCCTGGTCAGCGGCGACCTGCGCGCCGCCGGTGATGCAGTGGCGCTGTCCAGACGCACCCTGCGCACGATCAAGGGCAACCTGTTCTGGGCCTTCGCCTACAACGTCGCGGCCATCCCGCTGGCGATGTCGGGCATGCTCAACCCGCTACTGGCCGGCGCTGCCATGGCGTTCTCGTCGGTGTTCGTCGTGACCAACAGTCTGCGGCTGCGACGCTTCAAAGGACGTGCGGCATGAGCCGCCTACCAGCGCGCACACCGCGCGCGACAATGACCACACCATCACAGGAAGAGGGAGCACCATGAGTCAGGCCACCTACAACGTCGCGGGCATGACCTGTCAGCACTGCGTCAACGCCGTCACCTCCGAGGTCGGCGCCGTGCCCGGGGTCACGGAGGTCGTCGTCGACCTCGAGGCCGGCACCGTGGCGATCACCGCCGACAAGGTGGACGACGCGGCGATCCGGGCCGCGATCGACGAGGCCGGCTACGAGACCGTCGGCTGAAACTGGGCGCCGCGGCCGCGTGTGCCGTCAGGCGTCGCCCCGCGCCACGGCGAGGGTTGTGCGGAACTCGGCCAACGTGGCCAGCTCGGCCGCCACCGGATCGACGACGGCCCGCTGCGCCACCAGCGCCACCTCCGCCCGCAACGCTGCCCGTGCCGCCTTCGCCGCCCGTTGCGCCCCGGACCGTGCCACCACTCGGGCTATCGCCGCCAGCACCACACCACCGAGCAGGCCGACGATCAGATCGGAAGA
>JAUPKO010000339.1 GCA_030837395.1 Actinomycetota bacterium
AGGACACGATTCGGGGAGTCGGCGATGAAGCCGCGGCGTGCGTTCTCGAAGTCGGTCTGGTCGTCGAGGGGTAGGTGCGTCACGAGGGCGCGATTGGCCGCTTTCGTGTAGTCGGAGGCAGTCAACTGGGGGCTCCTGGCGGAAGGATGGCGCGGGATTCGGGCTCTTCGCACCCTAGGGATCGGCCCCTGCCCCGTCAATCTCGCGGAGCGGCGCGCGAGTCGGCTGGCGGTCCCCACGGCGCCGCCTCGGCCGGAGTTCACTGATGTGCAACGATCGGCCACAGTTCGCTACGGTGCAAAAATGATCGACGCGCGTGTGCTGGCCGAATCCCCGACTCTCGCCACGTTGCCGGCCACCGTCGCTGCGACCACCTGGACCGTGTGAGGCATGGCCGGGCTGAATCGACGTCAATTCCTGCAGTTGGTGTCATTGGCCGCGGCCTCGACAGGGTTGTCCCAGGTCACGCTGGGGAGTGCCCTCGCCGCACCTTTGGCGCCCGCGACGGAGGCGCCTTCGACGCTGCTGCAAACGATCCGTCAGCGCAGCACCGGCAACCTCGCCTACCGCACACTGGTGGCGCACGCCGGCGAGCCATACCTGCCGCGGCTCGACATCCTGGGCGCCCGACCGGCTGCAGGCAGGGTCGCGACCCGGCGTTCGCTGTACTACCTCGGCCACATGTCGGACATTCACGTCATCGATGCCCAGGCCCCAGCCAGGGTCGAGCCGCTGCTGGCGCAGAGCGTGGCGACGTGGAACGGCTCCTCCCGGCCGCAGGACACCTTGACTGTCAACATCTTGGCGCAGATGGTGACGGCACTGAACGCACTCCAGGTCAGCCCGCTCACCGGCAGCCCTGTCGCGGCCTTCCTCAACACCGGCGACAGTTCCGACAGTTACTCTCAACTGGAGCTCGACTGGTACATCAGGATTCTGGACGGGGGTGAGGTCACCCCGAACTCAGGTCAGCGGGGTGTGTACGAGGGCATGCAGGCGTGGTTGGACACCCAGATGATCTACCACCCCGAGGATCCCAGCGGCGACGCTTACGGCTACTACGGCTTCCCGCGTATCCCCGGTCTGCTCGACGCCGCGGTGTCACAGACCGTGACTTCACCCGGTCTGGCCGCGCCGTGGTACACCGTGTTCGGTAATCACGATGCGCTGTTCTTCGGGTTCTTCCCGGTGGACGCGGCGCTGCGCGGCCTGGCCGTCGGGCAGCGCAAGCCATATGAGTGGCAGGCACTGGTGGCCAACTACCTGCGCGGCTGGTCGAATGAAACCACCGCATTGGGGCGACTCACGCACATGCTGCAGACGCAGTTCGGGCGCGCCGACGGCATCCGCACGGTCACCGCAGACAGCAGTCGCGCCATGCTCACCCGACAGAGTTTCATGGCGGCCCACTTGGCCTCACCAGCCACACCGGGTCCGGTTGGGCACGGCTTCACCCCCGACAACGTGAGCACCGGAAACACCTACTGGCGGACCGCTGTCGGCACTCGCTTGCAGGTGTTCGGCCTCGACACGTGCAACACGACGCTCGGGGCCGATGGTGCCGTGCCGCAGGATCAGTTCGACTGGTTGCGGGCGGGATTGGAGGAGGCCACAGCCAACAACCAACTGGCGATCGTGATGAGCCATCACAACAGCCTGACGTTGGAGAACGGGGCGCAACCGGCGTTCGGGGCCACCCAGCCGTTGATCCATGCGGACGCGTTCATCGCGATGCTGCACGAGTACCCCAACCTGATCGCCTGGATCAACGGACACACGCACAACAACACGATCCAGGCACACCCGGCACCGGGCGGCGACGGCGGCTTCTGGGAGATCACCACCGCCTCCTGCATCGACTTCCCGCAGCAGCAACAGATGATCGAGATCGTGGACAACAGGGACGGGACCATGTCGCTGTTCACGACGGTGGTGGACCACACCTCGCCGGCTGAGTGGACGCCCGGCGATTTCAGCCAGGTGGGCTTGGCCTCGCTGAGTCGCGAGTTGGCGAGCAATGACTTCACCGAGAATCCACTGATGCGCCGCGGCGCCCCCGATGACCGCAACACCGAACTTCTGCTGCCCGCACCGTTCGACCTCGGTCTCATCTCGGACGGTGAGGTTGAAGCGATGCACGCCGCGCTCCGGGCGCGGTCGATGGCGGTCAGCGCGGCGGGGGCCGAGTCATGAGGCGCGGCAGGATCGGCTGGGCGGCGATCGCGCTCGTTGTGGTCGGTGCTGCGTCGGGGTGCTCGCAGGTGGCCGTGTTGCAGCCGGTGGCCGGCGATAGCGTGACCGCGGTGAACAACGCCACCTCGGACGTCCTGGCCTCGGCAGGCATCGACGTCATGACCTGGCCGGTGTGCACCTTTGACGACGAGGGCTACACGTGCACCGGCCAGACCGTCGCCGGGGAGCCCATCGTGGGCAAGGCGACTGCCACCGACCCGAAGGAACTGACCGTGACAGTCGGTGATCGCACGGTGTACCAGGGCCAGGTGGCCGCGGTCCTCGAGCAGGCGGGACGAGTGCCGTGACAGCATCGCCGGTTTCTGAACCTCAGCTGGAGGTTGAGGGCGCCTCGGACGCGCGGTTCTATCGGTTCTCGGTGATGCTAACCGGTGCCCTGAGGATGTGGCGGGCCACCCGCGTCACGCTGCCGGTGATTCTCCTGAACGCGGTGCTGCAAGGGGTATTGATCCTGCCGACGCAGTCGGCCTTCACGGGCTTGACCCTGGCTCTGACGGCGCTCGGATCGGCGTTGGCGCTGGTGGCCACATTGGCGGTGGTGACCGCTGGCGCGTTGGACTCCTTCGGCCTCGTACACCCCAACTGGGACGGTGTTCGGCGGCGGTTGGCGGCCAGTTGGGTGCCGTTCGTCGGGTGGACCTGTGCCCTCTTCGTCGTGGTGGTTGCGGGTTTCGCCCTGTGGACCTGGCCTGGCGCGCTGCTGCTTGCCCTTGGGTTGTTCGTGCCACTGAGTGCCATGGATCGGGCCTCTCCGCTGCGGGCCACGTGGTTGATCATTCGGCGCCGCCCGGTCCGGTGGGCCGTCACTGTGCTGGTGGTGCTGGCGCTGGGGCTCGTGGCGTATCTGTCACGGGCCGTGTTGTGGTTCTTCGTTCCGCAGTTCGTGGGGGTGGCCATCGCGGGCCTCGTGTGGGGGGTGCTGGTGTGGTGGGTGTCGACTGGGCTGGCGGCTCTCTATCTGGCGGTGAGTCGGGGGCGACCTGAGGTTGAGCGGTAGTTCAGGGTCGGGCCTGTGTGGTGGGGTGGGGGCGCCGGTGCCTTCGCCCGGCAGGACCCCGGCGGCCTTAGGTTGCGATTCGTGGGGAAGGTGCGGATTCTGGGGGATTCTTACGGCCGCCGGGGCCCTGCCTGGCTTCGGCCCCGGCTGTCTTGTGCCGGGCGGGTGGTTGCCGGGCCTGGGTGGTCTTGATGTCGTAGATCGGTCGGAGTTGTGATAAGCGGTGTTGGGGACGCCCACCGGGTCGATGCCGAGCTCCCCGAGGTAGGAGTGGAGCAGGCCGTAGTTGCGCCCGATGAGCGCGGGCAAGTCGGCCACCGGTGTGGATGTTCGGATTTCGAGTGTCGGTGCGCCGTCGAGTTCAGTGAGTTCGACTGCGGAGGCCATAGTGCCTCCTTGGTCAGGCGTGGGCGGGTGGCGCGAATTCCGGACTCGCGTTCACCTCCACGTCACCGCCGCGGTGGAATGGCCCGCGTGGTTGCGGCGCGGTCCGGCGCCCGCTTCCTTGCGTCGGGATCGCAGAGAGATTTGGGCTGGTCAGAGCTGGTTTGTGAACTGTGTCGGAGGGGTGTTGTGGGATGTTCCTATGAGCGTTTCGCCGCCTTACCTCAGCCCTGGCGTCGACGCCTGGGCTGACGGCGCTGCCGACGTCGACGGGGCGCCGTCGGCGGAGCAGTTGGCGGCGTGGTTCGCGCACCCGTCCGCCGGGCTTGACGATATGCCCTGGACGAAGGACGCACGCTGCGTCGACGTTGCGCCCGGGGCTGAGGACGCACGCTGCGTTGAGGTTGTGCCGCAGGACGCATATTCGCGTGGCGTCGACTGCGAGGCGGGCGGCGCAACCGTCGCCGATCCCAACGCCGACGCTGTTCCCGGTTGGGTCGAGCTGGAGTGGCTCGCCGCGCCGATCCGACCCGAGGTGCGGGCCCTGATGAGGCTGGCTCCCGGCCCTGCGCTGTTGACTGCGCTGGCTTCCCTGCCTGCGGGTCCCTGCCCGGCCGACCACTCTGACTTGGCCTTTGGCGTGCGCCCCTTGCCCGGCTCGACCCCAGGATTCGCGTGTGCGTGCCAATTGGTGGTCGCCGCCGGGTGGGACTCGATGGCCACCTGGACTGGTACGAGTGCGGCGGTGCACCTCGTGGACATCGCCGGACGGGACTTGGTGACGGTGCTGCCCGAAGGGGCGCCGGTGGCGGCTCGGTCGGTGGATCCGATCCGCACCGACCTGGCCCCGATGCTGCACCTGTCGACGGACTCGACGGGTACTCGGCTGGCACAGGGGCGCGCGATCACCGAGCATCCCGCGCTGGCCCAACTGTGCGTCGCCGGTGTGATCTCGGCCGCAGCGTCCCGGGCGATTCTCGCCGAAACCAGCCACTTGTCTGTCGAGGCGACCGCGACAGTGGTCACTGCGGTCGTGGCGAAGGTGAAGGCCCGCCGCGACTCCGGCGCGGCGGGGTGGACCGCCACCGAACTGGGTCAGGTGACCAAACGGGCCGTGCGCGCCCTGGCCGCCGACGAGTTGGAGCAAGCCCGCGCCGACGCCTACGCCGATCGTCGCGCCACTGTCACTCCCGCCGGGCACGGTATGGCCTGGCTGTCGTTCCTGATCCGCGACGTCGACGCATTGCGCATCTACAACCGGCTCACCGCCCAGGCCCAAGCAGCCAAAGCCGACGCTAAAGAGCGTGATTCGGGCGACGGGCGCACCGCGGATCAGCTCCGCGCAGACATAGCCGCCGCCACCCTGTTGGGTCAAGGGTTCAGCCCCGCCGACAACTCGGCCAGCGCCGACAAGTCGGATGACGAGGCGGGCGCGGATGTCGCGGCCTGCGAGGATGA
>JAUPKO010000340.1 GCA_030837395.1 Actinomycetota bacterium
CCGGCGAAGATGCCCATGGTGTTGGGGTGCGGCATCACCCCGCGCAACTGCTCAAGCCCCAGCAACGCGCGATCCTGCGCCGGGTCGATGTACAGGCCGTACGAGAAGATGTTCGCCCTCGCCAACAGGCCCGCCCCGAGCCCGGCCCACACGACCATCGCCAACACGGCGATCGCCGACCACCGCACGGTGCTCGGCGGCAGCAGCGTCGCCGCCCACACCGACACCCCCACAACGATCGCGAACGCCAACTGACCCACGATGATCGGTTGACCCCGAATCAGCCCGAGCACACCGGGCACACCCATGGCCACCGCGGCCGCGATACCGAGCCAGAGGGCCTGATCAGGTGGCCGATGCCGTAGCAGCACCCACACCCCCATGACAGTCGCGGCGGCAGCCACGGCGGCATAACCCCAGCCGGGCAGGCCCAGGCGACCGAAGCCGAAGGCGCCAGCCAGGAACACCAGACCGATCCAGGCGGCACGGGTCGGCAGGGCGGAGGTCATGCAGGCAAGTCTAGGGCCGCTCGGCGGACGAACCCGGCAGGCGTCGGGGCCAACCTCACATGCCGTGCAGGTCGTCCGGGATGCCCAGGTGGGCGAAGACGGATCGCTTGGTTGCATTGATCGCCCGGTCGTAGATGTCCGACGGGTCGGTGCGGCCGTTCCACGGGTCCAGCGACACTGTTCGGCCGTCGGTCATGCGGCCCGGTGCCGGCCGACCCATGGTCTGCTGCACGAACTCCGAGAACGCGACCGGAATCGCCGTCTCGGCCGGAATCGGCGTGCCGAACGCGATGGCGGCCAGGTGGGTCCAGGCCCGGGGAACGACATCGACCCACTCGTAGCCGCCGCCGCCCACTGAGATCCATCGTCCCCCGGCATGTTCGTGCGCGAGTTCGTGGATCCGCTCGTAGGACCGCCGCTGGCCGTCGATGCTCAGGGCGAAGTGGGCCAACGGATCGTCAGCGTGGGAGTCGCAACCGTGTTGGGAGACGATGATCTCGGGCTCGAACGCGGCGACCACCTCCGGCACGATCGCCTCGAAGGCCCGCAACCACTTGTCGTCGGCGGTGCCCGGTGGCAGGGCCACGTTGACCGCAGTTCCCTCGGCGCCGCGGCCGCCTACCTCGTCCGGGAAGCCCGTGCCGGGGAACAGCGTCCGGCCGGTTTCGTGGATCGACACCGTGAGCACTCGCGGATCGGACCAGAAGATGTTCTGCACACCGTCGCCGTGGTGCACGTCGACGTCGATGTAGGCGATACGGCTGAAGCCCTGATCGAGCAGCCAGGCGATGGCCACCGCGATGTCGTTGTAGACACAGAAGCCGCTGGCCATGTCGCGGGCGGCGTGGTGAAGACCGCCGGAGATGTTCACCGCGTGCAGGTGGCTGCCCGAGGCCACCGCGGCCGCTGCGGCCAACGTGCCCCCCGCCACGTGCAGAGAGGCGTCGTGCATACCCGGAAAAGCGGGCACATCCTCAGTGCCGAGCCCCCGGTGCGGGTCGGCGTTCCACAGGTCGACGGAGGCGAGTTTGACCGCATCGACGAAGTCCGGCGAGTGCACCCGAAGCACGTCCGCCACATCCGCCGCCTCGACGGGTTCGACAAGGTCGACCCCGGGGGCATTGAGCAGGTGGAAGTCACGGATCAGCCGGTACGTCAACTGCTGTCGGACTGGCGCCATGGGGTGACCGGGACCGAAGTCGTAGGCACGCAGCCGGTCATCCCAGATGAATGCGGACCTCCCCGTCATGAGCCGGCCGCCAACTCGCGCGATCGATTGCGGGCAGCCTCCATGGCCGAGACGAAGGCTGCCCGCACCTTGTGCTCGTCCAGCTGCCGCACGGCGGCTACCGTCGTGCCCGCCGGAGAGCTGACGTTCTCACGCAGCACCGTCGGGTGCTCGCCGGTCTCCCGCAGCATCGTCGCGGCGCCCACCAGTGTCTGCACCACCAGTTCGTTGGCCAGCGCCCGCGGTAGCCCCAGCAGCACGCCGGCCTCGATCATCGCCTCCACCACGTAGAAGATGTACGCCGGACCCGAACCGGAGATCGCCGTGACGGCGTCCAGGTAGCCCTCGGGCACTTCAAGTACCTTACCCACCGACGACATCAGCCGGGCGGCCTCGGCAAGGTGTTCCGGGTCGCAGGAGGCGCCCGCGGCCAGGGCCGACATCCCCTCGTCCACCAGCGCCGGGGTGTTGGGCATCACGCGTACCACCGGGTGACCTGCGGGCAGACCCTCTTCGATCGTGCGACAGGTGATGCCGGCGGCCAGCGACATCACCAGCGAGCCTTTGCGCACCTCGGGGGCGATCTCGGCCAGTACCGCGGCCATATCCTGCGGCTTGACCACAAGCACCAGCGTGTCCGCCCAACGGGCCGCCTCGATATTGGACATGACCGCCACGCCGTGGCGCGCGCGGATCGCGTCGGCTCGGTCAGGACGCCGCTCGGTGATGGCCACTTGATCGGTCGGGATGCCACCTCGCATGAGTCCGGACAGCAACGCCTCGCCCATCACGCCGGCGCCGAAAATCGCAACCTTGGAATCCTCCGCCATCGCGACCTAGCCCGTGCTCACCAGGGAGCGCACGAAGAGTGCGAGATTGGCGGGCTTCTCGGCCATCCGCCGCACCATGTAGCCATACCATTAAGCCCCGTAGGGAACGTAGACCCGCATCTTCTCGCCCTGGCTGGCCAACCGCGCCTGCTCGTCGGGACGTACGCCGTACAGCATCTGGTATTCGTACTCACCGCGCTGCCGATGGGCTCGCACGGCCAATGCCTCGGCGATGTCGATCAGGCGCGGGTCGTGCGTGGCCAGCATCGGGTAGCCCTTGCCGTTCATCAGCACCTTCATGCACCGGACGTAACTGAGGTCGACGTCGGCACGACTCTGGAAGGCCACGCTCTCGGGTTCGCGGTAGGCGCCCTTACACAGGCGCACCCGCGAACCTTCGTAGGCCAGGTCGCGACAGTCGGCCTCGGTGCGGTAGAGGTACGCCTGCACCACCGCGCCGACCCACGGGAAGTCCTGGCGCAGGGTGCGCAGGGTGTCCAACGTGAGGTCCGTGGTGGTGTGGTCCTCCATGTCCAGCGTGACCGTGGTGCCGATGGCCGCCGCGGCCTGGCAGATCACCCGGGCGTTCTCGGTGGCGATCTTGGGGCCGTCCCCGGGCAGCGCCTGGCCGACCGCCGACAGCTTGACCGACACCTCGGCGGTGCCTGCCAGACCCGCTGCGGCCAGTCCGGACAACAACTCCAGGTAGGCGTCGCGGATCGAATCGGCCTGCTCCAGGTTGACGGTGTCCTCGCCGAGGTGATCGATGGTGGCGAGCAGTCCGGCCTCGGCGAGTTCGGCGGCCGTTCGCACCGCTTCGGTGGTGCCGTCGCCGGCGACGTAGCGGGTGACGACATTACGTGCCACGGGTGCCTTGGCCGAGAATTCCTTGAGGCCGTCGCTGCGAGACGCCATCAGCAGCGCTCGACGAATCATGAGTCACCTCCGGGCAGTGGTACAGACGGGTCAAGCCAGGCCTGGACGGTGGGCGCGATGATGCGCACCAAGTCGTCTTCGGGCATGGACGAGAGCGGTTCCAACTTGACGATGTATCGGTTGACGGTCACGCCGATGAGGTAACTGGAGATCAGCGACACCCGTAGGCGGGCATCTGGTACGCCGATGTAACGGGCGAGGCGATCGATGATCGACTCCTCCATGAACGCCTGCAGGCCCGCGGCTGCGCGAGTGGTGGAGGCGCCCGCTCGGAACAACGCGATGAGGTCCTCGCGACTTTCCGGGTTGCTCAGCGTGTCCAAGGTGGTGCGGGTCAAACGCTCGCCCATGCCATCCAGACCGGGCGCGACTAGTTCGGGCACCGCGGTGGCGGGGTCGAACGGCAGTTTCATCGCGGCGGCGAAGAGTTTGTCCTTGGAGCCCCAGTAGCGCGAGACCACCTCTGGCGCGACCCCGGCCGCGGCGGCGACCCCCTTGATGCTGGTTTTGACATATCCCTTGGTGTGGAAGGCGGCGCGGGCCGAGTCAAGGACTGCCTCGCGAACGTCATCTGTTCCCATGACGCCACCCTAGGGCCACTCGCGCCGATTTGCGCCCTCATGCGGGCAAACCTGGGGCGCTGCGGGCACCTGTTGGGATCCGGCCCGCACGGTTGTCGGCTACTGCGCCACCAGGTGTAGCCGGGCGAAGGCCAGCGACTCGGCGAGATCGGCCTCCCGAGACGCGCGATTGGTCGCCTTGCGGGTGCTCACCTCCACCACTACCGAGCCGCCGAATCCGCGTTGTGCCAGGTGCTCGAGCAGTGGCCCGCACGGTTGGTTTCCGCGGCCGGGGATCAGGTGCTCGTCGCGGGCCGCACCTGTGCCATCAGTGAGGTGGATGTGCACGAGGGCGTCGTCGAAGTCGCGGGCCATCTCGAGGGCGTCCGAGCCGCTGACCGCAGTGTGCGAGAGGTCCAAGGTGGTGAATGAGTAGTCCTCGTCGCGGACGTCCCAGCCCGGGGCGTAGGCGGCCAACTCGCGCGACCTGGCCCGCCACGGATACATGTTCTCGACGGCGAATCGCACGTCAGTTTCGTCACCCATCCGGGCGAGCCCGCGCACGAAATCCCGGCCGTAGTCGCGCTGCCAGCGAAACGGCGGGTGCACCACGACGGTGTCGGCGCCTAGGCTCTCGGCGACCTCCTTGGAGCGCACCAGTTTGACCCACGGATCGGTGCCCCACACCCGCTGGGTTACCAACAGACACGGCGCGTGCACCGCCACCACCGGGATCTCGTAGGTGTCAACGAGGCGCTTGATGGCGTCCACGTCCTGGCTCACCGCGTCGCTCATCACCATGACTTCGAGTCCGTCATAGCCCAGGCGGCTGGCGATCTCGAACGCGGCGGCTGGACTCTCGGGGTAGACCGAGACCGTCGACAGCGCCACTTTGGCCGGAGCCGGTTGCGGCAGCGCGGGGGGTTGGCGGTGCGGGCTCACGAGGCCGACCGTTCGGTCTGGGTACCTTCGCGGCCCGCCTGCTCGGCAGCCTCGCGCGCAACGCGCTTCTCGTTCCACCGGGTCGCCACGACCAGAATTGTGGCACCTAACGCACCGAGCACCACCGCGATGCCCGTCTTGGCATCGTCGTCGATGCGCAGGGCGAAGGAGTTGGCCAGCCAAGGCACATACAGGAACGCCAGGAAGCCGGCAGCCATGGCGATCACCAGCGCCAGTCGCAGGCCGCTGAGCGGTCGGGCCACCAACGCGAGCACAGTCATTGAGATGATGAACAGCGTGATCGCCGCGGAGGTGCGCGCCGACTCCAGCGGCAATCCCCGCTTGAGGGCCACGAAGTAGGACGTGAACGACAGCACCCCGCAGAGGATGCCGGCCGGTACCGCGAACTCGAGCACCCGCGTGAAGAAGCCGGGCCGGAAGCGCTGCAGGTTGGGCATCAGCGCCAGCACGAAGGACGGAATGCCGATGGTCAGCATCGTGATGACCGTCAAGTGCCGGGGCAGGAAGACGAATTCCACCTCGAAGATCTCGGTGAGGGTGAAGAACACCACCAGCAGGCTCATGATCGCCGAGTAGAAACTCTTGGTCAGGAATAGTGAGCTGACCCGCTCGATGTTGCCCAGCACCCGCCTGCCCTCGGCGACGACGGAGGGCATCACCGCGAAGGAGTTGTCCAGCAGCACGATCTGCGCCACCGCGCGGGTGGCCGCCGCCCCTGATCCCATGGCGATGCCCAGGTCTGCATCCTTGAGCGCGAGCACGTCGTTGACGCCGTCACCGGTCATGGCCACGGTGTGCCCGCGGGACTGCAGCGCCGACACCATGGCGCGCTTCTGGGCCGGAGTCACCCGACCGAAGACACCGTGTGTCTCCAACACATCCGCGAGGGCATCGTTCTGCTCAGGCAGGTCACGGGCGTCAAACGGGTCACCCGCCAGCGGGATCCCGGCCTGGGCGGCGATGGCCCCGACCGTGATGGGGTTGTCGCCGCTGATCACCTTCACGGTGACACCCTGGTCGAGGAAGTACGCGACGGTCTCGGCGGCGTCGGCGCGCAGCCGTTGGTCGATGCTCACCAGGGCGACTGGGCGGACCTCGGTGAACCCGGCCTCGGCGTCCGCCGGCTCGGGAGTTTCGCCTAACAGCAACACTCGGGCGCCGTCAGCGGCCAGTTCGTCGGCTTGCGAGCGCGCCGGATCGTCCGGGCCAAGCAGTATCTCCGGGGCCCCCAGCAACCAGGAGCCGTGGCCGGCATAGGAGGCCGCCGACCACTTACGGGCACTCGAGAACGGCACCGAGTCGATCAGGGTCCAGCCCGGGTCCGGGTATTCCGCAGCGACCGCGGCAAGCGTCGGGTTGGGGCTCGCCTCCGCCACGCCCAGGGCGCCCAGGGCGTGCGCCACCGGGGCGGCTGGGTCCAGGGGCACGACCTGCCGGACGGCCATGCCGGGTTCGGTGAGGGTGCCCGTCTTGTCGACGCACACCACGTCAACTCGGGCCAGCACCTCGACGGCGGGCATCTCCTGGACCAGCGTGCGCTTCTGGCCTAGCCGTACCACCGCTACTGCCATCGCCACACTCGTCAGCAGCACCAGGCCCTCGGGCACCATCGTGACCACCCCGGCCACGGTGCCGCTCAGCGCGACCTGCCAGTCCGGACTGGCCCGCATCTGCGAGATGAACAGCAGGATCCCCAGCGGGATCAGCACGTACGACATGATCCGGACGAACCTCATGATGGATGCCATGAGTTCGCTGCGGGTCACCGTGAACTTGCGAGCCTCGGCCGCTAGTTGCGTGGCGTAGGAGTCCAGGCCGACCTTCGTGGCGACCATCACACCGCTGCCGGCAACGACGAACGACCCGCTCATGACCTCGTCGCCGGTGTGCTTGGCCACCGGGTCAGCCTCGCCGGTGAGCAGCGATTCGTCCGCCTCCAGGCCGCTGGCCTGCAGGATCCGGCCATCCACGACGATCTGATCGCCGATGCTCAACTCCACTACGTCGTCAAGCACCAGTTCAGGCGGGCGCACCGCGACGGTCACACCGTCGCGTCGCACCAACGGCTTGGCCTCACCCACCAGCGACAGCTTCTCCAGGGTGCGCTTGGCCCGCCACTCCTGCACGATGCCGATGGCCGAGTTGAAGATGATCACGAACCCGAACAGGGAGTCCTGCAGCGGCGCCTGGGCGATGAACATCAGCGCCCACAGCGTGCCGATCACCACGTTGAACGAGGTGAAGACGTTCTCCCGGAAGATGCTCGCCAGGCTCCGGCTGCGCGGGTCGGGAGCGTCGTTGACCTGTCCGGCGGCCACCCGATGCGCCACCTCGGCCGACGTCAGGCCGGTCGCCGATTCCTCGAACTCAATGGTCTCGGTGGCCATTACTCGTCCAACGCATCCATATGCCGAAGGATCACACCTTCGCGCAGCGCCCATGGGCACAACACCAATTCGGCTTGGCCGAAGATGTCCATCACGGCCTCGGCCACCAGGGCCCCGGCGACGAGTTGCGCCGAGCGACCCGCCGAGACCCCGGGTAGTTCGGCGCGCTCGGCGGCCGTCATCGCCGAGATGCGCGGGATCCAGTCGCCGAGGTCGTCCCGTTCGAGGCCGCGACGCACGTAGGGACCCTCGCTGGAGGGGGCGGCTCCGGTGATCCGCGCCAGTTGGCGGAAGGTCTTGGAGGTCGCCACGGCCATCTCGGCCCGTCCGAGGCGGCCGATCCGCCCGGCGACCGAGGCCACTTCGCTGCGAATGTGTCGGCGCAGTTCGCGGACCTCCTCGGCGGTGGGTGGGTCGGCTGCGATGAAGTTGCGGGTCAGCCGGCCCGCGCCCAACTCGAGCGAGAACGCCTCATCAGGCTCCTCGTCGGCACCGGCGGCGATCTCCAGCGATCCGCCGCCGATGTCGAACACCAACAGTCGTCCGCTACTCCACCCGAACCACCGGCGCACAGCCAGGAAGGTCAGGCGGGCCTCGTCGTCACCGCTGAGCAGGACCAGTCGCACGCCGGTCTCGCGCTCGACCTCCTCGATCACGTCACAGCCGTTGGGAGCCTCGCGAATCGCCGAGGTGGCGAAGCCGGTGAGTTGGGCCACGCCGGCGTCCTCCCCGATCAGGGTCGACTCCTGTACGAAGTCCACCAGGCGCCTGACCGCAGCGGGGCCGATCTCGCCGGATGCGGTGAGGCTCTCGGCCAGCCGCAGCTCGATCTTGCGGGAATGGGCCGGCACGGGGGCGCCGCCATGGCGCGCATCCACAATGAGCAGGTGGACGGTGTTCGAACCGACATCTAGGACTCCGAGGCGCACCCGCTCACGGTACCCGGTGCTGCCCTCGACGAGATAGGACGTTGGCCGAGGGCGCAGATCGGCTGCCGGCTCAGGAGTCCGACCACGGTCCTCAGGTGGCCCGGAAGTAGCCGGTGACGTCGATGATGACGTGGACCTCCGAGGTGCTGGCCCACGCCTTGACCGCGCGGGTGGCGGGGTTCAAGGTGGTGATCATCCCGTTGGCGATCGACTGGTTGGCCTGGAAGTTGATGGCGGAGGAGGTGAAGGCGGCAGCGCCGCCGGGGGTGAGGGCCACCCAGCCCGACCCCGGTGCGCCGGTGACGGTGAGGTTCAGCGCGACCGCCATGGTGTTGGCCGGGACGAGGTTGGGCACCGTAACAGCGCCGGTGTCCGGGTTCCGGCCGTCGGCCACGCTGATGTTGCGCGGTGTGCCCGGGACCAGGGGTGCCCCAGCCGATGGCTCAGCACGACGGGAGTCGTAGACCCGGGTCGGGGTGATCGGCACGAAGGCACCGGCGGACTGCGCGGAGGCCAGCAGCCGCCAACGCCCCGGATTCCCACCGCGCACGCAGGCCCAGAGCGAGCCGTCTGCGGGGGCCACCAACTGCCCCACAGCGTAAGGACCGCCCACCGGTGGCCCTGCGGCGACCGCGCGGTTGTCCAGCCAGAGGGCTGCCCCGGAGGTGGAGGAGGCGTGCACGCCGGCGCCAGTTTGGGAACGGCCCCAAGCGCCGGCGCCGGGTCCCGCGTCGCCGACCACGCCGCTACCGGTTCCGACGGCCTGGCCGTAAACGCCGAACCAGTCCCGTGTGTAGCCGTGGACGCCATGCAGGGCTGCGGACTGCGCGAACAGGCCCACCCCCGCGCCGGCGGCGTTGCAGTAGACCGCCGGTCCGGCTCCTTCGTTGCTCACACTGAGCGTGCCGATCACGTCGTTCGACGATCGCAGGGACGTCGATGATGCTCCGGCGTTGTTGGCGGCGCCATATTGCATGGCGCCGGTC
>JAUPKO010000341.1 GCA_030837395.1 Actinomycetota bacterium
GCGGCCGCGGCACCCCCCGCGCCCGCTGCCGCTGCGGCGGGTCCGCCCGGGCTGAACGGGCCGGGCGGCGAACCGGCTGGCGCGGTCGGTGTTGTCGTCGAAGGGGGAAGCACCGAACCATACGGTGACAGAGGAGCGGATGCGGCCGGTGCGCCACCACCAGCAGGAGCCGCAGGGGCCGGCGCGGCGGGCATGGTCATCGGTGTGGCCGCGGGGGCCATCCCACCCATGCCTCCCCCAGCCGAGGCGGCTGCCGCTCCAGCGGAGCCAGCGGATGCCGCCGACGGGGATGATGCCGCAGAGAGTGGCACTGCTGCTGTACCGGGCGCGGAAGCGGGAGCCGCAGAGGTCGGTGCACTCGCTGCGCCCAACGGTGGGACCAACGGCGTCAGTGGGCCTTTCGCGAGCTGGCCCAGGCCGCCGGCCCCGCCGCCACCAGCTCCACCGCCACCGCCAGCAGCGCCCCCACCGCCGGCCGCCTGTGTTCCGGCGGCGATCCCTTTGCCCATGCTGTCACCCACCGATGACGACGCCGCCGACACGGCCGCTGACTGACTCAGCGATGAAGGATTCGCCAAGCCCGCGGCCCCAAGATTCCCCGAACCCGCCGCAGACCCCATCGGACTTTGACCCATCAGTCCGGTCAATGGACCCGCGCCGCTGCTCGCCGCGCCACTGAGCGGTGAACTGGAGGCCCCACCTCCGGTGGACGGCAGCGAGGGCATTTGCGGGACAGTTGATTTCGCTGCGCCAGCGGCGCTGGAAGCATCGGGTGCCCGCCCCAGGGCGCTAGCGGCCGCGGGTGTGGCCACCGACTGTGGGTCGCTCGCAGCCGCCTTGTCTCCGACTGAACTGCCGGACGATGCATCAGGAGCGTGGGAGCTGGGCGGGGCCGAGGGTTGCGCTTGATTGCCGGCTTCGTTTGAACTGCCAGTCGACTGATCGGGGTTGTGTGAACTCCCCGCTTGTCCCGGCTGCGATGGTGAGCCTTTGTCGCCCGCGGTGCTTCCGCCGCTTTCGGATTGATCTTCTTTTCCAGCGTGGCTCGTCGACTTGTCCGGTTTTCGGGAATCGTTACCGTCCGTCGATTGGCCCTTGCCGTCGCTGCCTGTACCGCTAGGGGCCAAAGGTGGCACGTTGTGCGATGCGCCGAAGAGGCTCAGTTCGTCTCCGACAATCCCATGGAGTTCCGTTGCGTAGGAATGGATCTGGCCGCGGTATTTGGCCAGGATCGGCGCCACGTTAACGATGCCTCCCGCGGGGGTCGCTCGAAGCGCTTCCTCGATCTCTCGATGTGCATCGTCATGGGCTGTCCGCATTTTCACCTTGGCGCTACCCACACTGTCGGCGATCCTGGCCGTGCCCGCACCCGCGGAGTCCAAGGCAGTGTGTAGCGCGTGATGCGCTTCATGCTCGGAGTGGTAGTGGGCATAGGCGGCTTCCGCGCCGGCACCATCGGTCCAGTCGGAACTAAACACCTTGTCGGTATTTGCCTTTGCCGCCGAGGCGGCGTCGGCGTGCCTTTCGGCGCGGCTCTTCAGGCCACCGGCAGTGTCTTTGAGAGCAGATTCCGATTCCGTCGGCCAGGCGTCGCCGAGAAGCGCCGCTGAGAACAATCCGTGAGGTCGCGGGACGTCGCCCATCCCAGGTGTCCATGTTGCCGCGTTGAATCCGTCCCCCGCAGCGCGCTCAGCAGCTGTGGCGAACATCTCCAACATCCGCCCGGCTGCCGAAACAGTTTGTCCCCCAGCACCGTTTGGTGCTGCGCTGGAGGTGCCGGGTTGGGAAGCGCTGGGCATTACCGGGGCAGGCCGCAGACGTCAAGCAGCGAGTCGATCGACTTGATGAGGCCATCGTTGAGCCGGTTCAGCGTCTCGATACCGCCTTCACCTGTCGCTTCGGTCGTTAAATCGAAGACGCGGGCGACATACTCACGTGCCGCTTGGGTAACCTCGGCCGGAACCTCTGGAGTGAGTGCGCTCTGAACGGCCGAGCCGCTATTCATCATGCGGAGCACCACCGGAATGTTCAACTGGCCATCGACGCGCACGCCGCCCTTGCCGGCCTGGCCCTTGGTCCCGGCGTCGAAGATCTCGCAGACCCTCTTCTTGGCTGCGGCTTGCTGATCAGCGCTGGCGGTGGCAGTGGGTCCCGCCGTCGAGTTGGGTGCTGCTGAGGGGTGCCGGGCAACGCTGTAGGTAATCGCAGCGGTGGTGGCGATCACGCCGGCCAGGCCCGCGGCCGCGCCGAGGACTAGGAGTGTGCGGTTAGTTCGGTTGGGCTTGTGGGGCGGCGGCATTCCCGGGCCGGGCATCAAGGGCGGCGGGCCGGGCGGCGGGCTCCAGGTGCTAGTCATCGCAAGGCTTCCGGACTCGGTTAGATCGACAAGGTCGCGGCCGACTCGCCCTCGACCGCCTCTGTTGAGGCGACCGTTGCCGCAGCGGTCGCTGTTCCCGCAGCGGTCTTCTCGGCGAGTACGGCGTGATGGGCGGCGAGGACGGTCTCAATGGCTGTCGCGTAACCGGCCGTGTAGTTGCCGGCCTGCATGCTCGGCAAACCGGTCGCAAGGGCGGCGGCACGCTCCTGACCGGCGCTCATCAGGCCGTCAAAGGTCGCCTCAGGTTCCATAGCGAACTTGTCGGTGGACATTCTTCGATGGTAACTGCCTGCCGGGTTAGTTACATCCACGGTGAATCGGCCACACCCGTCAGCCCACGAGGGCTGCCAGGCGGGGGTCGGCGCTCCACTGACGGCCCAGGACTCCGGCGGCCGCCCAGATCGACAGGGCGGGCGTCGCGGGGCCGAAAAGACGCATCGGCGAGTATCCGGGGCCGAACCCCAAGGTCAGCGACCATTCGGGCAGGTCCGGCTGGAACTCGGCGACCGATCTCCACCAGGCCGATTCCCAGCCTGCATCGGTGGCCGCTAGCAGTCGCTGGCTGGTCACAATGACCGGCACATGCTGCACGTCTCGCCAGGACGGTGCGGCGTCGCGGCGGGCCTTCACCTTGCGTCGGTGGTTGACCGCGGCCGTGGCGGCAAGGGCACCGATCATCACCGCCGGCCGTCCAAGGAAGTAGGTCGCGGTGGGCTCGTAGAGGCCATTGCCCCCGTAAAGCCGCGAGTAAGTCACCTCGGCGGTCATCACC
>JAUPKO010000342.1 GCA_030837395.1 Actinomycetota bacterium
CCGCCCCGAGTTCCCAGGCCCAGGCGGTATTGGACGTGTTCTGGATCACCCTCACCCGCTACCTCACCACCGCCGTGAGCGCCTGGCTCACCGCCGGCGTGGTGGTCGCGCTGTTGGCCTGGTTCGGCGGGCGCAGCCGTCCCGCGACCGCGGCCCGAGGTGCGGTCAGCGGCTCGCTGCGGCGCGCTGGAGCCTCGATCAACGGCGGTCCGCTCGGCGGCCTCGGGGAGGTGCTGCGCGACCACTGGCGGGCGGTGTTCATCGGCATCGCCGTGTTGGCCACAGCGAGCATGTTCCTGTTCAGCCCGGTTTCGGTGTCGGTGATCCTGTGGATCACCGCGATCAGCCTCGCCCTCGCCGCCCTGGTGACCTTCCTCGCGGCCATCGGCAGCGGCCCCGCGGCGGCACCGTCGACTAATGCGACGTCTGGCGCTGCGCCCACCACTGCTTGAGCTCGGCGGTCGCGGCCTCCGCCCCGATGGTGCCTCGCTCGAGGCGCAGGTCGAGCAGGAAGCGGTACGCCGCGCCCACCTGTGGCCCCGGCTCGATCCCCAGCGCCGCCATGATCTGCTGGCCGTCGAGTTCGGGCCGCACCGCGTCGAGTTGCTCCTGCGCGGCCAGCTCGGCGATGCGCTCCTCGAGTTGATCGTAGGTGGTCTGCAGTGCCGCCGCCTTGCGTCGGTTGCGAGTGGTCGAGTCAGCCCGGGTGAGCTTGTGCAGCCGAGGTAGCAGGGGTCCGGCGTCGCGCACGTAGCGGCGCACAGCGGAGTCCGTCCACTCCCCGCTGCCGTAGCCGTGGAAGCGCAGGTGCAACTCGACCAGCCGCGACACGTCCGCCGTCACGTCGTTGGCGAAGCGCAACTCGCGCATCCGCTTGCGGGTCATCTTGGCGCCCACCACCTCGTGGTGGTGGAACGAGACGCCGTCATCGGTGAACTTGCGCGTTCGGGGCTTGCCGATGTCGTGCAGCAGCGCTGCGAACCGGAGCACGAAGTCCGGCTCCGACGTCGGCTCGTGCGACGACTCCAACGCCATGGCCTGCTCAAGCACCGTCAACGAATGCTCGTACACGTCCTTGTGCCGTCGGTGCTCGTCGATCTCCAGCGACAGCGCCGGCACCTCGGGCAGGATCACCTGCGCCAACCCGCTGGCCACGAGTAACCGCACGCCGTCCGCGGCATGGTCGCCGAGGATCAGCTTGATCAACTCGTCACGGACTCGCTCGGCCGACACGATCTGCAGCCTCGGGGCCATGTCGACCATCGCCTGATAGGTGCCCGGATCCACCCGGAATCCCAACTGGGCGACGAATCGCGCCGCCCGGACCATCCGCAGCGGATCGTCCCCGAAGGACTCCTGTGGCGCGCCCGGTGTGCGGATCACCCCGGCGACAAGGTCCGCCATGCCGCCGTGCGGGTCCTCCAGGGCACCGCTGGGCAGGCGCAGCGCCATGGCGTTGACCGTGAAGTCGCGACGCACGAGGTCCTCGAACAGGTCGCGGCCGAATGCCACCGACGGCTTGCGGGACTCGGGCTCGTAGGACTCGGCGCGATAGGTGGTGATCTCGACCTGGTATCCGCCGGCGCGCATACCCACCGTGCCGAATCTGATGCCGGTGTCCCACAGGGCGTCGGCGTGCGGGCGCACCAGGCGCTGAATCTCCTGCGGGGGCGCATCCGTGGTGAGGTCCAGGTCACTGGTCGCCCGACCCAGCGCGGCATCGCGCACGCTGCCGCCGACGAGGGCCAACTCGCGTCCGCAGTCCGCGAAAGCATCGATGACGGGGGCGATCGCCGTCACGGCCGGGGCCAGGGCCGGCCGCACCCGGGCGACAGCCTCGCGGCTGGAAGCGGCGTCCGTCACGCCCGGCAGCCTAGCGACGCGGCATCGGAGCACCGGTGCCGGTGCGCTGCGCCGACACATCGATCGACGAATCCGGCGATAGACTGTCCCGCATGTCTCCCTCCAGGTCAGGCCGTCAGCATCCGCCGGCCGTCGAGGAGACAAGCGCCGGCGGACTGGTGATCGACTTCGATCGGGACCCGATCTCCACCGTGATCATCGGCCGCTACGACCGCCGGGGTCGCATGGTGTGGTCACTACCCAAAGGCCACATCGAGGCGGGCGAAACCCGCGAGCAGACGGCCGCCCGGGAGATCATGGAGGAGACCGGCATCACCGGCCGCGTGCTCGCCGAACTCGGCAGCATCGACTTCACCTTCGTCGCCGACGGCCGCCGGATCCATAAGACCGTGCACCACTTCATCCTGGAGCGCACCGGCGGCACCGTCAACACCGACGATGTCGAGGTCGCTGACGTTGCCTGGGTAGCCCTGTCCGATGTCGCCGACCGGCTGACCTACGCGGACGAGCGTCGCCTGCTCGAGAAGGTCCCACGATTGCTCGCGGAACTACGGTGACCCTGCGCGTCGCCGCGATCCTTGCCGTGCTGCTCGCAGCACTGGTCACCGGTGGGCCGACATCTGCCGCCGCAGCGGACACCGACGCCCTGGTCGCGGTTGAGATCTCCGCCGTCACGCCGGCCAATCCGCAACCGGGCGGGCAGCTCAAGGTCTCCGGGGTGCTGCGCAACATCAGCAGCGTGCGCCTGCGCGACGTGGGGGCGCGGATGCAGGTGAGCACGGTGCCACTGACGGTTGCGCAGGAGGTGTTGGCAGTCGCGGACGGCGCCTCGGTTCGGATTGGCGACGTCGTCACCCAGCGACCGGGTTTCGTCACGTTGGAGCCGGAGGGCCAGACCCCGTTCGAGTTGACGGCGCCGTTGGACTCGATCGGATTCACCGAGCCCGGTGTCTACGAGGTGCGGATCGACTCGGTCGACGGGGCCGCCGCGATCCTGGGCACCCGCTCGACCACCGTGCCGTGGTTTCCGCCCGGCTCGGTGCCCGACCCCGCATCCGTGGTGTTCCTGTGGCCCCTGTTCGGTGTTCCCGCGCGGGATGCCGATGACGTGTTCCTCACCACCGCAGTGGCAGCGGAGGTCAACCCTGCGGGGCGGCTGCGCACGCTCGTCGACACCGGTGCCGCCCACGCCGGGCAGGTCAGCTGGGTGATCGATCCGCAGACGCTGCAGAGCGTCGAGCTGCTCACCCGTCCCTATCAGTTGCTCGTCGACGACGGCACCGCGGCCGCACAACCGGCGGACGCCGGGGCTGCCGCCTGGCTGGCTGTGGTCAACCGCGCCACCGGCGGCACGGCCGACGTGACGGCCGCGGGCTACGCAGATCCGGACTCGGTCGCCGAGGTGTCAGCTGGGCTGCTGAGCGACCTCGTGCTGGCGACGACAACCTCCTCAGCGCTGCTGAGCGAACAACTCGGGCGATCGGTGCGCGGCGCCTTCAGTTGGCCGGCCAACGGCTCGCTGGATCAACCCACGCTCAACGCCCTTCGCGGCGCCGGAGTCCAACATGTCGTGTTGGCGTCCGACGTCGTCGGCGGCGGTGCAGGGGCCCCCTTGGTGCGTTTGAGCACCGACTCCGGACCCATCACGGCGGTGGTGGGTGACGGCGAGCTGGCGGTGGCTCTAGGGTCGATGACCAATAATCCAGCGACCGCGGTGCAGGCCCGGCATCTGTTCCTGTCGATGGTGGCACTGCGTGCCCTCGCCGACGCCGGCCCCACCCTCGTCGCGGCCCCGCCGGATGACTGGGCGCCTTCTCAGCCTGCCCTCGACGAGTTGCTGACGGCACTTGACGGCGCCGAATACGCCCGGCTGCAAACGCTGGGGGCCACCGTGGCCGCACTCGAGGCCACGGCGCCGGAAGGTGAACTGCTGACGTCCTCGGAGGTGACC
>JAUPKO010000343.1 GCA_030837395.1 Actinomycetota bacterium
GGGAGGACACATGGCGCAGGGTCGATCGAAGGCGCCGCTGATCGTCGCGGTGCTGGTGGGCGTGGCGCTCATCGTCACCTTGCGGTTGGTGTTCGCCGGTGGTGACGATGGCGGTGGGGGCAACGCGAGTGGGGGCACGACGGACACGGCGCGCTCGGACTGCACCGAAGTGGTGGTCGCGGCGTCCAGCGAGAAGGCGGGATTGCTCTCCGAACTCGCGGGGCAGTGGAACGATACCGGCCCACAGGTCGACGGCCGTTGCGTCTATGCGACCGTGGTCTCGAAGGCGAGCGGCGGTGCCGCGCAAGCCTTAGCCGAGCCGACCTGGGACGAGGCGGTCGAGGGCCCGAGACCGGACATCTGGAGCCCGGCGTCGTCCAGTTGGGCCGGTCTGACCAGGCAGTGGCGCACCGAGCAGGACTTGCCCGAGATCCTCCCCGCCGACGCAGGCTCGGTGGCCCAGACCCCGCTGGTCATCGCGATGCCCCGGCCCATGGCGGAGGCACTTGGCTGGCCCGACCAGCAGATCGGCTGGTCGGACCTGGCCGCCCTGGCCAAGGACCCCGCTGGTTGGGGCGCCAAAGGGCACCCGGAGTGGGGTCCGTTCAAACTCGGCAAGACGAACCCGAACTTCTCCACCAGTGGCTTGAACGCCACCATCGGTGCCTACTTCGCGGCCACGGGTGTGTCGAGTGACCTGACGAGCGCCCAGGTGGCCGATCCGCAAACCAAAGCCTTCGTCGGCGCGCTGGAGAACTCGGTGGTCCACTACGGCGACACCACCTTGACCTTCCTGTCGAACATGCAGACCGCGGCCCAGCAGGGTCGCGGTCTCACCTACGTCTCGGCCGTCACCGTCGAAGAGAAGTCGGTGTTGGACTTCAACCAGGGCAACCCGACCGGCAACCCGGCCACGCTCGGCGAGCAGCCCACACCGAAGACTCCACTGGTGGCGGTGTACCCCAAGGAGGGAACGCTGCTGTCGGACAACCCCTGGTACATCCTCGACGCGGAGTGGGTGGACGCCACCAAGTCGGCGGCCGGGGCGCAGTTGCTCACGTATCTGCAGTCCGACGATGCCCAAGCCCGATTCCAGGCGGCGGGCTTCCGCGACTACCAGGGTGAGCCTGGTGAGGTGCTCACGCAGGCGAACGGCTTCCTTCCCGCAGGCCCCGGGTCCGTCCTCGCCCCACCGTCGCCACCGGTGCTGCAGTCGGTGCTCGCGTCGTGGGATGAGTTGCGCAAACGGGCGCGGGTGCTGATGGTCCTGGACGTTTCCGGGTCGATGGGTGAGCCTGTCGACAGCGGCCAGACGAAACTTGAGTTGGCAGCGCAGGCGACATCGCAGGCGGTGGACGGCTTCGCCGACAACGACGAAGTCGGCCTGTGGGCGTTCTCCACCGACCGCGGCCCCGGCGGTGAGCCGTGGATCGACCTGGTCGGCATCGGTCCCGCCGGTCAGACCCGCTCCGAGATACAGCGGGTCGTGGCAGGCCTGCGACCGGACGGCGGAACCGCGCTGTACGCCACCACGAGGCAGGCCCAGCGGCAGATGCTCGCAGCGCTGGACACCTCCCGAATCAACGCGATCGTGTTGCTTTCGGACGGCCGCAACGAGTACCCGCCCGATGACAATCTGGACTCGCTGCTGCGGCAGTTGCAGGGGGAGAGCGCCGACACCACGGTGCGCGTGTTCACCATCGGCTACGGTGAGGGCGCTGACCCGGAGGTGTTGCAGGCCATCGCGGAGGCCTCTGCCGGGGCGTACTACGACGCGACTGACCCGGCGACGATCGACCAGGTGCTGACCAGCGTGATCAGCAACTTCTGAGGGGCTGACGACCACCATGCGCGACGAGTTGGCCGATCCCTGGGGGTGGCTCGTGGCGTTCGTCGCGGGTGGGGTGGCATGGGCGCTGGGGGTTCCGTTGCTGATCGCGTTGGGCGTCGCGGTGCTGGTGTTCGGCACGAAGGTGTCGTTGGCCATGGCCTTGCAGGGCGATTCGAAAGCGCTGCCGGTGGGCACCACGGATGCCTTGCCGGCCCCGCCACGCCACTCGCCCGCGGCGGCGCTGGTGGCCCGGGCGGAGGCGGCACGCGCACAGATGGCAGGGCTGGCCAATCGCCCCGGTGATCCTTGGCTGCGTAGCGAGGTCGGTCAGATGGACGATGGTGCCGACGATGTGGTGGCGGCCATGCGCGACCTGGCCGGCCGGGTGACATTGGCCGAGCAACTGTTGGCGGCGGCCAATGGCAATCAGTTGCTGGCCGAACGTGCCGCGCTGGTGGCGCAGCTCGAACAGACCACCGACCCTTCGCTGGCGCAGGAACGGCGTCGCGTGCTCGCTGCGGTCGATGATCAGCTCACGGGGTTGAACCGGCTGGCTGGACTGCGTGATCAGCTCGTGGCCAGAATGCAGACGGCGACGATCGGCATGGAGACCATCGCCACGCGGATGGGTGAGATCGTGACGATGGGTTCGCTGGCCCTAGAGCACGACCGAGCGACCGAAGTCATCAATGACGCCAGCGGCGACCTCGAGGCCCTGCGGACCGGCTTGGCCGAGGCGCAGGAACTGGCCCGCGATGTCGGCCCAGCGTAGGTTCGCGGGCACGGGATTCGGCCATCGGGCACTGAAAGCCGAACGTGATGTGGTGGCTGGCGGCCTTGCCGCGCGCCGTGCGGAAGCGGTCCCACCCTTCTCTTTCTCAGAACTTCTGGTGGTTGGCACGAGTCGGGAGAGCCCTTCACTCGCCGATCAACCAGCCCTTGAGCTGTTGGTCATCCGAGAGCACAACTAGCTGGTCGAGCCCCGATTTCGGCGCCGGACGGGCGCAAAATCGCCCTGGCCCGCCGCAGCCTGTCCGCATCCACCATCGCCGCTCAGCCTGCGTCAGCGGCGAACAGTTCGGCTTGTTCCAGCACCAGCTCCACCGCGCGTTCTTCCAGGTCCGGCGGGTAGCCGTTGATGGCCAGCAGGCGGCGCACCTTCGCTCGCAGTCCGGCGCGCACGGATTCCTTGAAGTTCCAGTCGATCGTCACCGAACTGCGCACCGACGCCACCAGGTCGACCGAGATCCGCTTGAGCTTCTCGTCGCCGAGTTCGAGCACCGCTGATTCGTTCTGCACGATCGCGTCGTAGAACGCCGCCTCGGCCTCGCTCAGGCCCAGGTCCTCATGCCGGTGCGCCTGGTCGCGCATCTGTTTGGCCAGGGCGACGAGTTCGGCGATGATCTCGGCGGTGGTCAGCGACCGGTTGGTGTACTTGTTGATGGCCTCTTCGAGTTGTTCGGAGAACGTGCGTGACTGCACCAGGTTCGATCGCGAAATGGTGGTGATGCGGTCGGCCAGGATGCGCCGCAGCAGCCCGAGTTGAAGGTTGGGCTTGTCCCGGTGGGCCAGGGAGTCAAGGAACTCGTCGGACAGGATGGAAATCTCCGGAGTATCCACACCGGCCAGGGCATAGATGTCGACCACCTCGTCGGCGGTTACGGCTTCGTTGACCAGTTGCCCGATGGCCGTGTCGACCTCCACCGCGCCGGCCCCGCCGCGGCCCGAGCCGGGGTTGAGGATCTTCAGGATCGCCGCGCGCACATCGGCGAACAGCCGCACGTCGTTGCGGATCGCCCCGGCCTCCTCGCGGGCGCCGGCCAGCGCGTAGGCCTTGACCAGCGCGAGCACCTGGTCGAGGTAGCGCGACTGCCGGTCGGGGTCGGCCATGACGAAGTCGAGCACCTTGGCGTGTTCGGCCAGCCGCGCGCCGGCGGGCAGGTCGGGGGAGGAGTCGAACGGGCAGCCGTGCAGCAGCCCCATAACCACGTCGTGTTTGAGCAGCATCGCGTCGACGAGCTGTTCGATCGGCACACCGGCCTGGTCGCGGTCCGACGGCGAGTACTCGACCAGCGCGGCTTGCAGGTTGGCGAACACCCCGATGTAGTCGACGATGAGCCCGCCGGGTTTGTCGCGGAAGGTGCGGTTGACCCGCGCGATGGCCTGCATCAGCCCGGCACCGGCCATGGTCTTATCGACGTACATGGTGTGCAGCGACGGCGAATCGAAGCCGGTCAGCCACATGTCGCGCACGATCACGATTTCCAGCGGATCGGCCGGGTCCTTGGCGCGGGCCTTGATCTCGCGCCGGACGTCCTTGGAATAGATGTGCGGCTGGAAGGCGGCGGGGTCGGCGGCCGAGCCCAATACCCTCAACTTAGAGTTACATGGGTGTAAGATGGGGGGATGGGTAGAGCTGGGCAGAAGGTGATCCGTGAGGATGTGGGTTTGGCGGA
>JAUPKO010000344.1 GCA_030837395.1 Actinomycetota bacterium
GCCGGTGTCAACCGCTGGGGTCATGGCTACCCCCTTCGCCTCTACGTCACCAACCGCTGGACCGCCACAACGATGCCGATCACAGCAGCGACGACGAGCACCCCCAGGTAAGCCAGCACCAACCGGGTGTCGCGCAGGTAGCACTTGCTGCGGGTGAGCCCAGCCCGGCGGGCCCGCCAGTAACCGGCGAGCCCCATCGACGCGAAGACCAGCACCGCAAGTGGGCCGAAGATCCAGGTGAGCAACGCGACGGTCGCAAAGATGCACAGTTTGAGCGGGTCGAACTCGGCCGGGGCGCCGTCCTGGGTCGGCGGGGGTCCGGGCACCGGCCGCTCGGGCACGCCTGACAGTCCGGTGGCACTCACAGGTGATTCCTCCACTTCATCGCATCGGCACCCAGCCCGCCGCGCGACATCCGCTGCGCCGACAACGCCGGCCAGGCCTGCACGGCACAGAACGGCGCGCACTGATCGGCCCCAGCCTCATCGCGGGTGCCCACGTGCACGCAACACTGCGTCAACCGCTCTTCGATCATCGTGTTGATGTCCATGAACGGCTTGACACTCACCCGCACCACCCGCTCAGCCAGCATCCGGCGCAGCGCCTTCTGCCGCCCGGGCAGGCTGCTCGCCGCCAACTTCAGCAGCGTCGACATGCCCAGGTCGCAGGTCTGGCAGACGTCACGCCACAGGTCGCCGACGGTCGGGTGGCTCAGGCTCGACTGCTCGCTCAGCAAGCCCAGCAGACTGCTGAGGACCGCGGCCCGCAACTCTGCGGGCACCTGCTTGTCCGCGATGCGGTTGGCGACCAGGCCCAGGTTCTCCGCCAGGCGATCCTCGCCGATCAGCGACACCAGCGACCGCCACTCGCCCGAGTCCGTGCGCAGCAGGTAGCCGATGCTGCAGCAATGGGGGTGCGAGCACGGCAGGGCGGTGAGGTCGCGCCACGTCACTTGGCCGTCGGTCTGCGGGCCGAGCCGGGCGAGGGTGCCGGTGTGGGTGAGGCGGTCGAGCGGGTCGATCGCCGACGACCGCCCAGAGCCGAACACCGGTTGAATCGACACGCCCCCGACGTACGGCGTCGCAATCGCCAATCCGATCACGTCGCCAATCTCACCGTCGTTGACGCCCTGGGCGACGGTCATGGTCAGGGTGGTGAACACCCCCGCCTCGCTGAGGCGCCGCAGTGTCGCGGCCTTGGCCTCGCGCAGGTCGCCGCCGCGGTGGTGGCGCGAGGCGGTGGCGGTCAGCCCGTCGAACTGCAGGTACACCTCGACCCGCTCACGGTGCTCGGCCAGCAAGGCGAGCAGGGCATCGTCGCGGACCAGTGTGAGGCCATTGGTGTTGATCAGGATGCGGATGACGTTGCGTGCCACCAGAGCACGGATGAGTTCGGGCAGTTGCGGGTGCAGGGTGGGTTCGCCACCGCTGATCATGACGACGTCGAGGCGTCCGTTCTCGCGGGTGAGGCGCTGGTCGACATTGGCCAACACCTCGGCCACGGGCACCACCCCGGCCAGGTGCGGGGCGGATTCGGCGAAGCAGGTGGGGCAGCGCAGGTTGCACTCGTCGATGATGTCCTCGAGCAGGATGCACGTGTGTTGGGTCTGCATCTCACCGAGGCCGCGCAGGTAGCCGGCCGGCGCGGGGTCGAAGTTGCCCGGGGTGTCGGGCAGGTGCCACTTGGTGGGCGCGGTCCAGCGCTCCAGCCAGGTGAGGATCTCGGGGTCGTCCTCGTAGAGGGTGCGGATGAAGCCGTGCCGGGGGCAGCCGCGTTCCAGCCAGACCCGGCCGTCGCGCTCGGCGAGCCAACCGGTCAGCCGCTGCACCTGCGCGAGTTCGACACCCTCGTCGTGGCACTGCGGGCAGAACGCGTTGACGTATCGGCGGATGGTGTCACCGCGCAGCGGCAGTCCCTCGCCATGGGTGAGGTGGATCGGCCCGGCGAGGGCCGTTGCAGCCAGCGCGGGCGAGGTCATGTGCCCACGGTATCGATGATGACGAGGCACATGCCGCCGAAGACCATGAGATGGATCGCCGAGCCGGTGAGGATCCCGAGCCATCGGCTGCGGGCTGTGACGCTCCGGACACGTGCCAGGAAGATGATGGCGAGGACCGCGGCGATGAGACCGACGAATGCGGGTGCAACGGTCGTGACGTTCGAGAACCGTTCAGCGAGGATGGGTTCGGGGTAGGTAGTCGGGTAGACATAGAGGTCACCGAGCCCACTCGGGGACGGGTCGGGGGTGTAGATGCCGGTCGGCGAGGGATAAGGACCATAGGACTGATAGCCGGGCGGCGGGGTCGGATCAACGGATGTCGAGGTCGGCCAGGGTGCGGCAAGTGTCGCCGCTCGATCGGTCGGGGAAGCTGTCGACGTCTCGTAATACGTCCGATCTGAAGTCGGAAGGTTCGCATAGCCCCACGACGACAGGATGCTCCCCAAGACTACGGCAGCGATCGTCACTACCGTGAGCGCGACCAAGGTGAGGAAGGCCCAACCGATCACCGTCGAGGCCGAGAATCGTCGAGGTCTTTCGGGAGCAGATGGCTCACCCGGTTGAGTCGTCGGCCCGGCGTCCTGCGGCGGCGGTAGAGACCCCGGCGGCGGAGGTGGCGTTGTCATGGCGTCGCCAAGGGTTCGGGAGTCGGCTGCACAGCCTCGCCCGGTGGTGCATCGGGGGGTTCCGAGGCGCCCGGTGCATAGGTGGGGTAAGGGTCGCTCGGCAGCTCTGGACCTGGCGAGCTCGTAAACGGCATGTCGGGGCTTGTCGACTGGATCGGCTCTGGCGTCATGATCGGGGCTACCAGGGAGGGTCCAAAGCACGGCCCGGCACAGGTGATCAGGAACGTCGCAGACCCGATGAGGACACCCAGTCGGGTGCGGCTGCCAGGTGGTCGGGCGGGACCCGAACCCGACGGTGTCGGCGGCACCGGTACCGCGGCGGCCGGCGCACCTGGCCCGGCCACCGCGGAATGAGGATCGGCTGCGCGACGCTTGGCACGCGCAATGGCAATCGCCATCCAGATCACAAGTCCCAGTGCGATCAGCGAGGGGCTGCTGAACAGCACCGCCATAACCGTGCCGTTGATGGATTGGCCGTTCGGGTCCATCTCCGCGTAAGCGTTGTTGAACCCCAAGAACCCAACGAAGACCTGCAACACGGCCAGCCCGAAGTAGACCCCCACCGCCGGCCAGACAACTGAACCGCCTCCGGACGATGTCGATGCCGGCGGTCCACCCTGGCCAGACTCCGAAGGCATCGGGCCCGTGGGACCCCCGGGTGGCGGCGGTGGCATCGGGCCCGGAGCAGGCGGTTGACGTCGAGGTGGGGGTGGAGGTGGGGGCACCGACCCTGGAGGCGGCGGGAGGGAACCAGGAGGTGGGGCCTGTGGGGGCACCTGTTCGTCAGACATTGGCCGTCACCTCCTCCGGGCGCCGCGGCGTCCGGCGACCCGGGAGCACCGCATCGAACACGCCCCGCCGGGCGAGCACCACCATCCGCCCTGCGATCAGCGGAAACACCAGCAGGATGAACCACTGCGACCGGGTGAGCCCCATGGCAACAGGCTCATTGGCACGGGTGAACTCCATCGCGAAGCGGGTCAACCCGTAGAGCAGCAGGAACACCGGGAACAACTCCCCCGGCGCGGTGATCCGGGGTCGCAGCCACATGAGGAGCGCGAAAATCCCCAGCAGGACGGCGATTTCGTACAGGAACGAAGGGTGCATCGGCACGCCTGCCACGCAGCCCGGGCATTGCGGGATGGCTGCGGCCGCGGCTGGGTCCACGGTGATCCCCCACGGCAGGTCGGTGGGCCGCCCCGGCGCCTCGGCCAGGAAACACCCGATGCGCCCCACAGCCAGCGCCAGCGCGGCGGCCGGCGCGAACAAGTCGCCGGTGCGGAAGGGATAGCCGGCGTAGCGCTTGCCGAGCAAAGCGCCAACGTAGGCGCCGGAGAGCCCGCCCAAGATACTGCGGCCACCGTTCTGCCACGCCCAGGCAAGGGCGCCGACGCCATCCTGGGTAGCGGCATCGAGCATACCGGCGACACGTCCACCGATCGCACCGCCGATCAGGATGCCGGCGATCACCGGGATCAGTCGGTCGTCCCAGGCGTTGCGTCGACGGGCCTCCAGCAGAAGCACCCCCAGGCCGACCGCCAACGCGAGACCGACGAAGAAGCCATGCGATTCGATGGCCACGGGGCCGAGGTGGAACAGTTCGGGGTGCATCGACGCCCCCTTCCCTGGACGACGGAAACCGACGGTAGCAGAATCCGACGCCGTCGGTCAGGTGCAGAAACCGCCGACCTCGGGATGGGTGGCCGTCGCCTCAGGGCGCCGGACGGCCCGTCGTAGGGTCATGGGATGACCGCCGGATTCGACGATCCTTCGACCACCGTCCGCGAGACCTCCGCGGAGGCCATCGCCAACCTGCGCGTGGTGCTGGAACAGGTCGCGCTAGGGCGGTTGCGCTGCAGTGCGCAGACTCGCCGCCCCTCTGCTGCGGCTGTGTCGAACCTGGCCGGCTTGCTGCGCGATGGGGACTTCTACCCGGACGAGGCGATGGCGGCCTACGCCTGGCCGCTGATCGTCCAGGCGGGCGGCCTGACGGAACTGGCCGGCACCCGGTTGCAACTCACGGCGCGCGGACGCAAGGCAATCTCGAGCGCTCCGCACCCCACCATCCGCGCCCTCTGGCGGGCTTGGGTGAGCAAGGGGATCATCGACGAGTTCAGCCGGATCGACACCATCAAGGGTCAGCGTTCGAAAAACGTGTTGTCCTCAGTGACCACCCGGCGCCGAATCGTGGCCGCGGCCATTGCCGAACTACCCGTCGGCACGTGGCTGGACGTTGAGGATCTCTTCGCGCTGATGCACCGCGAAGGGCTCGACCCAACCGTCCAACGCAACGAACGGAGCCTCTGGCGGCTCTACCTCGAGGACCCCCAATACGGGAGCCTTGGCTACGCCGATTTCCACGACTGGACGGTGCT
The DNA here is from genome assembly GCA_030837395.1 of Actinomycetota bacterium. GTDB lineage: Bacteria > Actinomycetota > Actinomycetes > S36-B12 > UBA10799 > JACJWR01. Next base: position 5,001 of record JAUPKO010000344.1, read on the forward strand.
GCAGGGCCGGTACACCTTGGCGGTGCTGTTCGAGTACGCGGCGACGCTCGGGCTGCTTGATGTGGCGTTCACCGATCCGGCCGGGGCCCGAAAGGACTATCAGGGGAACTGGGGCGCCGACGAACTGCCCTACCTGAGCCGCTACGACGGACTCGTTGCCGTCCGCCTCAATGACCTCGGCGCGTACGTTCTCGGGCTCACGGAACGACCTCCAGCCACCCAGGAGGCCGTGGCCACCCTGCGGGTGCTGTCCAACCACGACGTGATCGCCCTGGGTGAACTGCCGCCCGGCGACGCGATGACGCTGTCGGCGTTCGCCGAGCCGACCGCGGATCGGACCTGGCGGCTGTCGATGGAGACCCTGCTGCGTGGAGTCGCCGGCGGGCGAGACCTGGGGGAGTTGCGCCGACTGCTGAAGGGTGCCAACCATGGCCCGCTGCCCGGGACAGTGACGCGCCTTCTTGCGGACGCCGCGGAGCGCGCCTCGGCGCTTGCGGACCGGGGGGTCGTGCGCCTCGTGGAGTGCAAGGAGCCGGCAACCGCGGTGCTGATCGCGCGTGATCCGCGCACTGCCCCGTTCTGTACCCGGCTTGGCGAGCGGCATCTTGCCGTCGGGGCCGAGCACGAGGTCGCCTTCCGGGAGGCGCTCACCCAGCTTGGCTACGCCCTGCCGGTGGGCTCGACCTGAACCACGTGCCGGCCGCCCGAGCCTTCGCTTTGCGAGACTCCCGCCACCGAGGTGTCTACTCGTGCCGACCCAACGCGCCGCGACACCTCGCCCTGCAGCAGGATCGACCATAACCGGGCGAATCGACCGAAGGTCATGGTCGATCCCCTGGTTCATCGTCGGTCCTGACCGGGTGGCCTGGTGCCCCCGACCAGATTCGAACTGGTGGCCTACCGCTTAGGAGGCGGTCGCTCTATCCGCCTGAGCTACGAGGGCGTGGGCACGAGCCTACCGCGCCGGCCCGGACCCGGCTGCGGCGACGGATCGGGTGGGGATCGACAACGCCACCAGCACCGGACCCGGCCGCGTGGCCGATGGTCCGGCCGATCCACACCCCGGCGCCGCCCGGCCGTCGTCCGCGACCGCCCCCGAGGCGCATCCGCCGCAACCAGCCGATGGGCACCCAGCCGACACCTCCTTGGCTGCCAGCGCCCCCATGCGCACCAACTGCTCGATCGCCGCCGACACCACATCCGCAGACAGCCCCGTGCGACGGCCGATCTCCGACACCGTCGGCACACCCGCCGCAACCTCGGCCAGCACTAGCCGCAGCGGCCCCGCACCACCCGACACGCCCGCTCCCGACTTCGCTTCGGTCACGAGATCGCCCGCCCAATCTGGAAAATCGCCACAGCCAAGGTCCAGGCAACGACCAACTGCATCGCCACGCCGATCACCGTCCAGCGCAGGCCGATCTCCTGCCGCTGCGCCGCCAGCGTCGCCACGCACGGCGTATACGCCAGCAGGAACACCAGGAAGGCGAATACCGCTGCTGTCGTGTGCCCACCCGAGGACTCATCGAAGGTCCGCTGCAACTCATCGCCCAAGGCCCCCGGGGTACGAGCATTCTCCGGTTCGGCGGTGGCAAACGTCTGCGCCCAAGACGAGATGACCGCCTCCTTCGCCACGAATCCGACCATCAACGCACTGGTCGTCTCCCAGGTGCCGAACCCGGCCGGGACGAGCACCGGGGCGATGGTCTGAGCCGTGGCGGCGTAAACGCTGTCCTGCACGGGCACGTCGCCGAACGATCCGCCCGAATCCGGCATCGGGGTGGCACTGAGTGCCCAGACCGCCACGACCGTGATCACGACGATCCCGCCGGCGGTGCGCAGGAACCCGCGCAACCGGAGCCACACGCTTGCCAGCAGCAACCGGGGCAACGGCAATTGGTATGGCGGCAGATCAAGCACTAACGGCTCCCCGCCGATCCCCCGAATGAGCGTCGAGCGCAACAGCAACCCGACCAGCACCACCAGCACGATCGACAGCACGTACATCCCGAACACCACAGTGCCGGCTTGCGAGCCGAAGAACGTGGTGGCCACCAGCACATAGACGGTCAGCCGGGCGGTGCACGAAGTGAACGGCACCAGCAGCGCCGTCAGCAACCGATGCCGGGCGTCAGGCAGCACCCGCGTGCCGGAGATCGCCGGCACATTGCACCCGAATCCCACGACGAGCGGCAGGAAAGCCCTCCCGGGCAGGCCGATGGCCCGCATCAATCGGTCCGTGACTACCGCAGCCCGCGCCATATAGCCCGAGTCCTCCAGCAGTGCCAGAAGCAAGAACATCAATGCCATCAGCGGCACGAAGGTCAACAGCATGCCGACCCCCGCTATGAGCCCGTCCACCACCAACCCCTGCACCCAGGTGTCGTCCAGGCCCACGAGGGTCAGCACCCACGTCGCCACCCCCGCCACGGGACCGTCGATCACGGCCCCGAGGGCCGCCTGGATTGGCGCGGCTACCTTGGTGGTGATTTGGAACACCGTCCACATCACCAGCAGGAAGATCAATGGGCCGAGGATGGGCGAGGTGACCAGGCGATCGATGCGGTCCGACCACGTGGCGCGGCCGGTGTCGGTGCTGGTGACGGCCGCCGACACTGCGGTGTTAATCCGCTCGAACAGGGCATCGGCCCGGTCCAGCGGATCCTCGGCCTCCACCGACCAGGGCTGTGGGACCTCGTGTTGGCGCACCTGTTCCACGACGCCGGCGAGGGCATCCAGACGGTTGCGCCGACGCGGATCGAGGTCTACAACCGGCACGTCCAATGCTTCGGCCAGGGCCGCGGGATCCACCCGCACCCCACGCCGGGCGGCGACATCGGCCATCGTGACGGCGAGCACCACGGGTTGCGCAGTGGTGCGGATCTGGGCCAACAGATAGAGCCCGCGGGCTAAGTGCGCAGCTGAAGCGACCACCACGACCACGTCGGGCCGTTCCGCAACCGGGGGCTCCAGCAGGAGGGCTCGGGTCAAGGCTTCGTCGGGGGACTGCGGGTCCAGGCTGTAGGCCCCGGGCAGGTCGACCAACAGGACCTCGCGGCCGCCGACCTCCCATGCCCCTCGTCCGACCGCAACTGTCGTTCCCGGCCAGTTGCCCACGTCGCGGTTGAGCCCGGTGAGGGCGTTGAACAGCGTGGACTTGCCCACATTGGGGCTGCCGGCCAGGGCCACCACCGGGGCATCCGGCGCGACGTCGACAGTCGCGGACTCGCTGTGGCACGAGGGCACCGGCGCCACTGAGTCGCCCCCAACCGTGGCGACCATGTCAGCTGATTCCGTGGACGACTGGTCGCGTTCCGGCGAGTGCGTCGGTGACTGGGTCGTCGATCGGGGCCACCTTGATGCCTCGCAGTGTGGCGCGGTCCAAGGCGATGCGGGAATGGTCCACGCTGACGACACGGCCCCCACCTGCGGTGCGGTGCGACACCACGACGGACTCCCCGGGCCGCAGGCCGAGTTCGGCCAATCGGAGGCGCACCGACCCCGACCCATCGACCGAATCGATGCACAACGCCGACCCGAGGGGCGCCTCGCTCAAGTTCACCCCACGAGCGTAGCAGCCGACTTAGGGTTACCTAACTTCCGCCATGGGCCCCGTGCCGTTAGCCGGCCCCGCCGCGCGAGTACGCGATCCGGCGGGGCGTGCCGACGCACTGCGTGGGCCGTGTGGGCGCAACCCGCCAGATCGACCAGCACGGTGGGCAGAAGCCGCCACATATGGCGGGCTCTGCCCACCGGACCCAGAGGGATGGCGTAATCTGCCCACTCCTCAGTCACGAGGGCCAGCCCAGCCCCAGAGTCGCACAAATCTCAGCGATCACTTGCTGCGGCTCTTGCGTGATGCGCCACCAACTGAACTGCAGCACCCGCCACCCGTTGGCCTCCAAGAGGTTGCGCCGCCGCTCGTCGTCCTCCCGACGATCGGCGCCATGCCACGCCCGACCGTTGACCTCGATGATCACCTGCTGGCGATCGAAGAGGACATCCGCGCACACGCGTCTGCCCGCGACCGTCAGCCACACGTTCGCGCGCCAACCAGTGAGTTCCGCTCGCTGCAGGAGCGAGACAATCTCCCGCTCGGCCTCTGACTGCGCATTGTCGCTCAGCCCGATCAGGTAGCCACGCAGCCGGCCGGTGCCTTGAGCACGGCCCAACTCATCGATGGCTTGAGCGAGAAGTGAGGCCATGTTCGCAGCGCCCCATACCGCGACTGCCCGGTCGGCCAGCTTGGCCGACTGCTCTTCCGGCCACAACCGCAGCAGGTCGACCAGCGCCTCGGCCTCCCGCGCAACCCGCACGCCATAGAGCTCGACGCCGGGCGGCGGTGGGCGGCGGATGAGTCGCGCCCCGGCCCGCACGTGTTGGGCACACGTGAGCCAGGGAACCTCGCCGAGCTCGACGTCACGCCACAGCCGTTCCTTGGCCAGACCTTGGACCGCGATCGCAGAGGGGCCCGCCAGCACGGCACCCGGACCGGCACGATGGGCGGCCGCCAGCGACTCGGTGAACAGGTCGAGCGGAACCGCCGCATGAATGAGCACATCTCGCCCGCGCCGCAGCAACAGCCCCGCCGACACCTGCCGCGAGATGGTCCTGGTCGAGTAACCGACCTCGAGCAACTGGGAACTGGTGAAAACCCCCGCTTGGACGGCGATGAGTCGGGCGAGGCCATGGTCCCGGGTTGTCCGGTCGGCGCGGGTCAGTGTTGAATCCCCCATGACACCAGCCTGCCGGTTGCGCCCTGGCTGGCGCCCGGGTCATCCACAGGGGGTTGCGCCCGCGCGGCCCTGCGCAGCGTGGCACCGAGTGTCCCGCCGCCGTCCGGGCAGATGCCGCCATCCGGGCCAACCGGGTGGGCAGAACCGGCCACATAGGGCGGGTTCTGCCCGACGGTTGCGCCAGTGTGGCGGGTTCTGCCCGACGGTTGCGCTGCCGACCCCATGAAACCGCCCAACCGAGGCGCCCAGGAACACCGCTAGTCCTCGGGGCCGGATCCCCAACGCCGCAGGCACAGCCCCGCCACCACCAGGAGCCACCCGAAACCGAACAGCCAACCGCCCAACACGTCCGTCACCCAGTGCACGCCGTACAGCAACCGACTCGGGCCCATCCCCACCCCGATCAGCACACACACCCACCCCAGCACGGACGACCACGGCCGCGGCAGCACGAACATCACCACCACGCCCATTGCCACCCACGTGGTCACCCCCGACAACGTGTGCCCGGACGGGAACGAGTACCCGTGCTCGGAGAAGAACGGCTCGGACCATTCCGGCCGGGCCCGTTGCACCGTATTCTTGAGCGTTTCCGAGATCACCAGTCCGCCGATAGCCGACGCCGCGAAGAAGGCCAGCCAGTGCCATCGTCGCAAGGCCATTAACACCAGCCCGAACGCCAAACCGAGCGGTGCAGTGATGTTGCCCGAGCCCAGCACTTGGAACTCCTGGGCGAAACGCTGCAATGCGATATGGTCCTGCGCGAGGCTGAAGAACCAGCGGTTGTAGGGCAGGTCGCTGGCATCGAGGGACTGCTCCGCCAGCACCACCACGGACGTCAGCAGCAAGCCGAGGGCCAGCAACCCGAGCCCGGACCACACATAGATCCGTCCGGCCGACTTGCCCGGCGGCATGCGCCATCGATCGGCGCGCTGCACGACGTCGTAGACCGGCGCCGGGAAGACCTTGGCACTCCCGGTCGCGATCGGTGCATCGTCAGCCATGGCTGTGGTCCTTCCGGGTGGGGGGCGGATCGGCAGGCAGGGTGGCCGGCGGATCGGGGGCCGGCGCCAGGTCAAGGCCGGCCGCGTGCTGCAACTCTTCGTCGCGATAACGGCGCCTGGCCGTCACGGCCCAGATTCCGGCCGACACCAGCCCGACCCCGATCGGCAGCGCATAAGTGCCGAACCGATACAGCACCACCCCCGCGAACACCACGCCCTGATACTGCTGCCCCAGGTAAGCGGTGTACGCGGCGGTGTAGGCCACCTCCACCACTCCGACCCCGCCCGGCGTGATCTGCACCAAGGTCGACAGCCGCCCGATCGTGTAGACGGCCAGCCCAGCCACAATCCCCAGTGCACTAGTCGGCACCCCTGCCGCCCACAGGCTGACCACCAGCAGCAGACCGTTGGCCCAATAGAGCACGGCCACGAACAGCACCACCTGCCGACCACTGGCCCGTAGCCCGTCGATCAGCCGACTGCGCAACCGCATGGCACCGGCCACACCTGGGTCCTCCCCCGCTGGGCGGCGCAGCAACCGACGCCCGCCGGCCACGGCTCGGTTGCCCGCGCGGGCGATCGCCGCCGTAGCGCGGGAGCTGCCCAGCAGGAGGCCTGACCCAGCCACCACCAGGACCGCCAGCACCGTGGCCGCGACCGCCACCGGGATCAACGACTGTGCCTGCGGGTCCTGGGCACCCACGGCGGCGAGCAGGGCCATCCCGACGATGGGCATGGACGCGGTCATCACCGTCGTCACCAATGAGACCGTGACGGTGGCGCGGGCGAAGTCGTCGCCGTTGACCCCGTAGGTGCGCAGCATGGTGAAGCGCACGGCGAGGGCGGACGGTCCGGGCACCAGGTTGCCCACGGCTTGCGACGCGTGCTGCGACAGAAACGCCCCCCGGAAACCCAATTGCGGCAAGGGCGCGAGCGTGGTCCAGGTGGTCAGCAGCATCACCAGAGCGGCCCCCACTCCAAGTCCCAGCACCCACCAAGGCGTCAATCCCGCGATGGCCTGCGTCACTGAACTGCCCTGGCGGAATTCCTTGTTGATCGAATACGCGATGAAGCCGAGTGCGATGACGGCGACCAGGCCGAGGGCGATGCGGCGGAGCAGATGCCGGGGCCGGTCCGGGACGTCACCGACCGCCGCATGCTGCAATCGGTGGCTCGACTTCACCCGGGCGACTCTATGCGTGCAGAGGCAGGGGTGGCAGCGGGAACCTGCCAGCGGGCGGGCGGGGCCCGACCAACGTTGGACGGCCCACGAGGTAGCCCTGAACGTACCTGACACCGCACCGGCGGGCGGCCTCCAACTGAGCGATCTGTTCAACGCCTTCGAGAACCACATCGGCGCCGATAGCGACGGCGATCGACTGCACGGCCTCCAGGATCGCCTCCTCCCGGCGGGTGGGGTAGCGGCTCACCAACGCCCGGTCGACCTTGATGATGTCGAC
>JAUPKO010000345.1 GCA_030837395.1 Actinomycetota bacterium
ATCTCGATCTCCATGATGATGTTGGCCTTGGCGCACTTCTCGAGCATCTCTTCCGCGATGTCGAGGTTCTCGGCCAGCGGCACCGCCGAGCCGTCCCACATGTGCGACTGGAACAGCGGCAGTTGACCGTTGGCCACGCGCTCAATGGAGATGTCGACCAGCGGACGCATGTAGCCGTCGAGCTTCTGCAGCGGACAGTGGTCGGTGTGCAGGGCGACGTTGATCGGGTACTTCTCTGCCACGACGTGGGCGAACTCGGCCAGGGCCACCGCCCCGGTGACCATGTCCTTCACCCGCTGGCCGGAGGCGAATTCGGCGCCGCCCCAGGAGAACTGGATGATGCCGTCGCTGCCGGCATCGGCAAAGCCCTGCAGGGCCGCGTTGATGCCGGACGATGACGTGACGTTGATCGCCGGGTAGGCGAAGCGGCCGGCCTTGGCGCGGTCGAGCATCTCGGCGTAGACCTCGGGGGTTGCGATGGGCATTGGTGCACCTTCCGTGTGGGTTGTGATGGCCTTCGGGTCAGTCTGGCAGGTTCCGCCGACTCATGGCACGTCGTCGGGGGAACCTGTGTCGACACGTTCATGTCGGGGCCAACTCGTGGTCCGGCGTCGCGCCTCAGGGGGCTGGCGGGTGGTCAGATAGTGGGCAGGAGTCGGCGGGCGGCGGTTTGGACGGGGTCCCAGGTGGGGGAGAAGGGCGGCGCGTATGAGAGGTCGGCGCCGGTGAGGTCCTCCGCGGTGAAGCCGGTCCAGATCGCCATGGCGAGGGTATCGATGCGCTTGGCGGCGCCGACCCGGTCGCCGATGATCTGTCCGCCCAGCAGGCGGCCGGTGCCACGTTCGGCGAGCACCTTGGTGATCATCCGGCCGGGATTGGGCATGTAGCCGGCGATGACCGAGGTTTGCACTTTGGCGGCGACTGCATCGAAGCCGGCCTGCGCGGCCTGCGCCTCGGTGAGGCCGGTCCGGGATAGGTGGGCAGTGCCCACCTTGGTGATTGCCGTGCCGATGATGCCCGGGAACGTCGCGTACTCGCCGGCGACGTTGAGTCCCAGAACCCGGCCCTGCTTGTTTGCGTGGGTCCCCAACGGCATGTGCACCGTGGTCCGCAGCAACCGATGGTAGGTCTCGACGCAGTCCCCGGCGGCCCAGATGTCCTCGTGGTCTCGCACCTGCTGGCGCCGATCCGTCAGCAGTCCACCCGAGTCGCCGACCGGCAGGCCTGCCTCGATCGCGATCCCGGTGTTGGGCCGCACCCCGAGGGCCAGCACCACAAGCTCGCACGGGTAGCGCCCGGCATCGGTCAGCACCGCCTGGGCGAGCCCGGCCTCGTCGAGTTCGACCTCGCGCACGGCCTGCCCGAATGCGCACGCAACACCCTGGTCCGCCATAGATTCGGCCAGAACTGCCCCCATATCCGGATCGAACGACACCATCGGATGGGTCGCCTGGTCGATCACTGTCACCGCGATACCGCGGTCCAGGAATGCCTCGGCCATCTCGATCCCGATGAACCCGGCCCCGACCACCACCGCCCGCCGTGGGGCCGAGCCCGACCGGGTCAGTTGATCCACCAGGTCCTGGGTGCCCGGCACCGTGTGGACCGTGGCGACGTTCGGTGCCTGCGAACCAGGGATCGGTGGCCGCACCGGCAACGCGCCCGTGCCGATCACCAGTTGGTCGTAGCCTTCGATACTCTCCTGGCCGTCCTGAGTGCGCACCGTGACCGAACTCGCGCGCGGGTCGATACCGACCACTTCGGTGCCAAGGCGGACGTCGATGCCCCTGGCTCGGTGTTGCCTCGGAGTGCGGGCAATCAACATGTCCTGCCGCGGCACTTGGCCAGCAACCCAGTAGGGAAGTCCGCACGCGGCGTAGGAGGTGATCTGGCCGCGTTCGAACATGACCACCTCCCAGTCGGTGCGCCGGCGTTTGATTTGCGACGCCGCTGACGCCCCGGCGGCGTCTGCCCCGATCACTACGATTCTGGTCATGTCGTCATCTTGGCCCGGCTCGCGCGGCCACGTCCTGTCGGAGGGTGCCGGGGCCTGGCCCGGCGTTCGGTTGTGAGATGGAGGCCTTCCTCGAGCAGTTCCCGGCCTGGTTGTTCTACGTCGTGGTGTGGGGCATCGTCTATGCCGAGACCGGACTGCTCCTCGGGTTCCTGCTGCCCGGTGACTCGCTGCTGTTCGCAGCCGGACTGTTGGCGGCTCGGCCGGGCGGAGCGAACGCAGCTGTCGTGGCGGCCGGGGTGTTCGTGGCTGCGGTGGCTGGCGATCAGACCGGCTACTCCCTCGGGATCCGATTCGGCAGGCCGTACACGGATCGGCGGGGCCCGCGCATCCGAGAGGGCGTGGCGCGGGCGGAGGAGTTCTACCGGACCTACGGCTGGTTGTCGCTGGTGGCGGCCCGATTCATCCCCTGGGTTCGCACCTTCACGCCGTTCGTGGCCGGCGTGGCCAGGATGCATCGGGGCCGGTTCCTGGCCGCGAATGTGGTGGGCGCGCTCTGTTGGGGGGTGGGCCTGGTTGCGCTGGGCTACTGGGCGTACCAGGTGCCCTGGCTGCGCGATGCTGCCCTCGTCATCGCAGTGACAGTTGTCATGGCCAGTGTGGTCGGCGGCCTGGTGATGTGGTGGCGTGGCCGGGCATCGGCCGAGGGAAGGTAGCCTCGGGGAATGCCCGACACCCTCCTGCGGCTCACGGCCGGCATCACCGACTACCTCAACCCGGAGGAGTTGCTCACCGCGTTGGGCAATTATGCCCTGGTAGGAGTGGTGCTGATCATCTTCGCCGAGACTGGCCTGCTGATCGGCTTCTTCCTGCCGGGGGACTCGCTGCTGTTCATCACCGGGATGTTCATCGCGCAGGGGTTCATCTCGACCCCCATCGGCGTGGCCTGCCTGTTGCTCACCGCGGCGGCGATTCTGGGCAACATGACCGGCTATTGGATCGGCTACAAGAGCGGTCCCAAACTGTTCTCCCGACAGGACTCCAAGATCTTCAAGCAGGAGTACGTCGACAAGACGCACGAGTTCTTCGAGAAGTACGGCAACAAAGCGATCGTACTGGCGCGGTTCGTGCCGATCGTCCGGACGTTCATCACTGCGGTCGCGGGGGTCGCCCGGATGGACTACCGCCGATTCGTCATCTACTCCGCGATCGGTGGCGTGCTGTGGGCCACCGGTGTCACGTTGGCCGGGTACTTCCTGGGCAACATCCCGTTCGTGAAGGACCACATCGAGTTGATCCTGCTGCTCGTGGTGTTCGTCTCGGTGCTGCCGATGGTCGTGGAGTACATCCGTCATCGGCGGGCACAGGGCCAGGACACCGGTGTGACCAGCGAATCGAGCTGAGTCGAGGCCCGCGAGGGGCCCTGGCCAGTGGTCGCGCGCCTCGTGGCCAACCCGACCCCTCCCCGGGTGCCCTGCTTGACTACGCGCCACCACCGGCACCTGCGCCCGGCGTAAGACGGAGCCGTCGCGAGGTGCTCACCTGGCGCCGTTGTGGCACACTTGAGATGACGACCCTGACCGGGCGCCGCCGGTACCCCCCCGCCCGAAGCTGGTACCCGGCCGGGGTCGTCACTGCCACGATATGTCGTCGGGAGCATCCTCAGGCCCCAATGCCGTGCGGTTGTGTGGCCACCTGCACATCCCGACCGACGTGAGGGGAGCAGTTATGGCGGCCGACATGTCACCCGGCTCCGTTGATGCGGCGCCAGTGAAGTGTCTGGTGGTCGATGACCACGACTTCGCGCGACAGTCGATCTGCCTCATGCTGCAACACGGCGGTCTCACCGTCGCGGCGTCTTTCGGCACCGCCAGTGCCGCGGCCCAGTGGTTTGTCCCCGGACTGGTGGCGGTGGCAGTCCTCGACCTCGACCTCGGATCTGGCCCTTCAGGGGCGGACCTCGCGGTCAGGCTGCGTCGGAGCCAACCGGATTTGGGCGTCGTGCTGCTCACGGTATGTACCGATCCGCGACTGCTTGGAGTATCCGAGGCCGACCTGCCGCTGGGCACTCACTACGTGCTCAAGGACTCCCTACATGAGGGGGCCCGGCTGGTCGAGGCGGTACAGGCGGCGGACATCGCCATGGCCGCCGACGTGCCCGACGACTCAAGCTTCGCGGTTCCCCGGGCGCAGTTCGGCGACGCGCAGATTGCGGTTCTGCGGTTGATCGCGCACGGCTACACCAACCAGGAAATCGCCCGGCGTCGAGGCGTCACGGTAGAGGCGGTGGAACGGGCCATCACCCGACTCAACCGTCAGTTGGGCATCAAGGTCGGCAGCGACCGAAGTTCCCGGGTGACCCTCGCCAATGTCTACTGGGCGATGGCCCGCGGCAGCGACACCGGGCGCTCCTCCGGCGCGGACGGCGTCGACCGATGACAGCCCCCGCCGTGGACCAGGAGGTCTCTGGCTTCGAGCGCCGGCGACGCATTGCCCAGGACGGTCGAATCGGCGGACGCTGGGCGATCTCCCTTCGGGTCTACCTCGTCTCGGCACCCATCGTGATCGGCTTCTTCCTGCTGACCGAGAACGGTGCGCTGGCCTCGTCGGAAGCCTTCAGGCAATGGCTGGTGATCCAGGTGCTGGGCTACCTCGCGATCGGCGCGGTACTGCTGCTGGCAGACCGCACCGTGCTGCGGCACCGTCGCGAGCGACCGGTGCCTGCCTGGCTCGTCGTCGCAGTCGGCGCCCTCGCCGGGGTCGTCCGGGGTGCGGTGATGGCCACCCTCATCGCGGCCTGGGCGGTGCCCACCACCAATCCGGCGGCCGTGCGAATGGCAATGGGGGCGATGCTAGGCGCATTCTGGGTGGCTGGCGTCGCGAAGATCATGGCTGATCTGGCCGAGGTGCGCGCCGAGTACCGCGAGGTGTTGGCGGCGCAGGTACGCCAGCACCGCCGGCTGCAAATCACCGAACGGGAGCGCGTCGCAACTGGCCCGGCAGATCAGCGGTGAACTGGCCCACTCGATGCAGGCCCCGCGGGAGACTGACCAGGTGCCGCTGGAGGAACTCGCAGCGTTGGCCGAGCGGCTGGATCGGGTCGCGGGGCCGGTGCGGGAGTTGAGTCATCGGCTGTGGCAGCAGGAAGCCGCCATACCGGTGGCCAGTGACCGGCAATTGCTCAAGTACGCCATGACCGGCAGCGTCGTACGGCCGCGCTGGTCGCTGGCGTTCTTCACCGTCCTGGGCATCGTTGCCCTCGGCCGCACCTATGGCTGGTCGCAGGCCATCGTGATCTCGGGCACGTATGCCGCCACGGTGCTGGTCGCTGCCCGTGTGATCAACGCCTTCGCCGCGTCGGGACGGCATTCGGTCCGGCGATTGCTCGCCGTGAGCACGACCGCCGCGCTGTTGGTGCCCGTACCGTTCGCGGTTGCGATGCTTGCGTTCGGGCTGCCGGTGGCAAGCGTGGCCGCGGACTGGGCTGCCGCCTTGATGTACACCGTGCTGGTGATTCCGCTCGCCAGTTCGGTGCTCTCGCCGATCACTCGACGTCGGATCGCGGTTGAGGCCATGCTGCAGCAGGTGACGCAGGACGATGTGCGGACCCTCGCGCTGGCACACGAACATTCATCCATGTGTCGGGAGTTGGCCCGCCACATGCACGGCACGGAGCAGGCGGACCTCTATGCCGCCTCCCTGCGCCTGAGT
>JAUPKO010000346.1 GCA_030837395.1 Actinomycetota bacterium
AGTCAACCATCGCTGCCCTCAGTGCGTCCATCGCATTCCTGCGCCGGCAGGGAATCCCTCACCTAGCCCTGATGCCGTCGTCTCTCCCCCTGCCTGTCCTCGCGGCCTTCTTCCACCTTCACCCGCGCACCGAGGACTACCTTCAGTCCCTGCTCGGTCGTTGGCTGTGGCGTGGTTGGGTCCATGGTTTCGGGCCGGGCAGCGGGCAGACGCCAATACTGCGCCGAGCCGTCAAGGCGGTCAATCCGCGCCACCTGGCCCCCGGCGAGGCACCGGATGCCTACACGGCGGTAGCAGGGCTACTGTCGCAAACGTCCGATGAACCTGCGGCCCAAATGGTAATAGACAAGTTCAGTACCAAATCCACGCCAGGTCGATTGGCCTTGCTCGCGCTCGCACATCGGGAACCCCGCGACCCGAGCGGGGAGCCGATCGATCTTCCCGTTCTGCTGAGTCAACGCGGATCATCGACCATTGGCCAACTGACTCCCGGTGCTCGCGGCGACATCGGGACAAGGGGGTTCTGGCTAGCCGAGTGGGGGCACCTCACGGGCAACGAGGACGAGTTACTGCTGAACAGTCATCTTGTCGACGCCCAGGCGGTCTCGATGCTCGTGGCTGGTGACTCACTCGGATTCGCCCACCATCGCCGCAGGGCTGTGTTGGACGTGGCCACAAAACTGGTTAACAGCCGAATTGCATCCGGCAGGCGGGTACGTCCCCCACTCTCCGAGCTCTATGTTCCCGATCCCGGGGGCGAAGGACTTGATGCGGCCGATCCTGGGGACGAACCATGAGCACAGAGCTTAGGTCGCTCCTGGTGCAGCTTCAGCGCCCCGACGGCAGTTGGCTTGATGTCGGGCACCTCTCGACCCTCTCAAACACGGTGTCGTTCACCTCGATCGGCGATTACTGGGAGGACCCCAACCGACCCACTTTGGGCCAGCAGTTCGAGGATCGCGGACCGACGTGGCGGCCCTCAGCCCACGTTGCAGCGCCACGTTGGTTCTCCCATCTGCTTCCGCAAGGACGGCTGCGCCAAGCCGTTTCACAGGCCTCGGGAATAGCCGAGACGAACGAGTGGGCGCTGCTGGCAAGGATCGGCGCGGACGACCTTCCGGGCGCGGTGCGACTGCTGCCGGCCGACTCCAAACTGCCCGCTCCTCCACCCGATCAGTTTGCAGCAAGCGAGGCTGAACCTCCCGTGGTGAAGTTCAGCCTGGCCGGCCTACAGATGAAGTTCTCCCTGGTCAGCAGCGATCGCGGGCTCACGCTGCCGGCCTCTGGCCAGGCTGGTGATGTGATCCTGAAATTGCCAGACCCCCGCGTCACCCACGCTGGCGTCCCAGAGGCCGAACACGCCGCCATGACCCTGGCGAGCGCTGCGGGTGTACACGTGGCTCAGACACGCCTGATACCGATCGGTGAAGTGGCCGGTCTGGACGAATGGAGCCTCGGCCTTGCCGGCAACGCCCTCGCGGTGAGTCGCTATGACCGCGCAAGTCCTGAGCAACGCATCCATGCCGAGGAGTTCGCGCAAATCCTCGACGTATCGGCGACAGACGACCGTGCCAAATACCGCCATGCCAACTTCGAGACCGTGGCCAGAGTCGCCGCGGGAATCGTGGGAGTCGATGCCGTGAGCGAGGTGATTGATCGCTTGGTAGTCAACGTCCTTGTGGGCAACGGAGATGCCCACCTGAAGAACTGGTCGGTGGTGTACCCCGACGGGGTCAATGCCGCGATGAGCCCCGCCTACGACATCGTCCCCACCGTTCTGTACATGGGCCAGGATGACCTGGGGCTCAAGTTGAACGGCAGCCGGGCTTTCACAGACGTCACCACGAACAGTTTCGCCAGGCTGGGCGAGGTCACCGGCATGGGCCAGGGCGCGGCCGTCGAGCGGGCTGCTGCTGCCGTTGACCGGGTCCTGGCTCACTGGTCCACGCTCAAGGACCTGCTGCCTGCCGAGCAGTACGAGCGGCTCACGGCCCGACTTTCGGATTTGCCCCTGACAGGGGCCGGCATCTTGTGAGTGCGGGGTCGCTCCGGACCGTCGGTTCCTCCCCAAGGAGTTCCGTGTGGACGTCCGGTGGCACGTTCTTGATCTGCAACCTTGGTGTGACATGAGTACACGCTGAGCTTCGAGTTCTCCCTTGGCGGCAGCGGTGGGGTGTTCCTGGGCCCGGCCGAGGACCTCGGCCCCGACTGGTTCTACTGCGTCACCAATCCCGGAGCAGGCGTCCGCTTGCTGCATGCCCTCGCGTCAAGGTTCCCCTGGCGGCTCGAGGCCCACGACGACGACGGAAACCTGCTCGCCTCGCGGCCCGCCCTGGACGCCACGGCCTGACGGCGTCGGGCCATGAATCGGTCAGACCGGTCAGCAACTCGCTTTGAACGGCACGGCGTGCGGCAGCAAGGTGGCGCCTGAAGCTTGGAATTCTCACGGCGCGATGGCGGCGTCCGCCCACAGAGGACTTCCGGCGTGTTGATCGCAACCACCGAGCCGGGCAACCCGAGCGCGCACCCCGCGGAGACGCCGTGACATGCAAGTCACAGCGTGCTCCGTATTCCACTACTGACGCGAGCTTGGCGTGGCTGAGGCCAGCACCCTGATCTCGCCGATGGTC
>JAUPKO010000347.1 GCA_030837395.1 Actinomycetota bacterium
AGCGGGCCCGCGGTTTCGACAGCAACATCTACCTGCTCGGCGCCGACCATCATGGCTACGTCAACCGGCTACGTGCGCTGGCCGCGTGCGCCGGTGACGACATGGACTACAACATCGAGGTGCTGATCGGCCAACTGGTCAAGATCTACCGCGGTGGCGAGGAGGTCCGGTTGTCCAAGCGGGCCGGCGAGATCGTCACCCTGGAGGACCTCGTCGACGAGGTCGGGGTCGATGCCGCGCGCTACTCGCTCATCCGGTACCCGGCCGACTCCCCGCTGACCCTCGACCTAGACCTGTTGATCAAGCGATCCAACGACAATCCGGTGTTCTACGTCCAGTACGCCCACGCCCGAATCTCGTCCGTGCTGCGCAACGCGGCGGACTTGGGCATCGATTGGCTCGGTGGCGAGTTCGAACCGGCCCTACTCGATCACGAGCGCGAAGGTGACCTGCTGGGTGTCATCGCCGAGTTGCCAGGGGTCGTCGCCAGCGCGGCCGAACTCCGCGAGCCGCACCGGGTTGCCCGCTACCTGGAGCAGTTGGCCACCGCCTACCACAAGTTCTACGACTCGTGCCGGGTGCTGCCGCGCGGTGACGAGGAGGTCACCGAGACGACTATCGCGCGGTTGTGGCTGTGTGCGGCCGCCCGCCAGACGCTGGCCAACGGACTCGACCTGCTGGGTGTGAGCGCCCCGGAGCGGATGTGACGCGCGCGCATCCGGCGGGGCCACGGCACGGCGACCTGCTGCTGCCCACATCCGCGCCCACGCCCCCGACCGATGCCGGTGAGTTGGACCGTCTCACCTGGCCCACACATGCTGCCCGCGATGCCGCCGGTGCGTTGACGATCGCGGGGGTTCCGGTGACGCAACTCGCCGACACCTTCGGCACGCCGGTGTTCGTCATAGATGCCGAGGACCTGCGGTCGCGGGCCCGGGCCTACGCCCATGCCTTCGACGGCCTATCGCCGGCCGGGGTGGACGTCTACTACGCGGGTAAGGCGTTTCTGGCCTCGGCGATCGCCCGGTGGGTCACTGCCGAGGGCCTGGGACTCGACGTGTGCAGCGGCGGTGAACTCAGCCTTGCCAGGCGCGCCGGGGTGCCGGGGGAGCGGATGCTGTTCCACGGCAACAACAAGTCGCTGGCAGAACTGCGCCAAGCGGTGCACGAGGGCGTGTCGCGGATCGTCGTCGACTCGTTCGACGAGCTGGATCGACTCGCCCTGGTCGCCGCCGAGGCCGACGCCGCCGAAGCCACGGTGCCGGTGCCGGTGTTGGTGCGGGTCACCCTGGGAGTCGAGGCCCACACCCACGAGTTCATCGCCACCGCGCACGAGGATCAAAAGTTCGGCTTCTCGTTGGCCTCGGGCAGTGCGCTGGCCGCGGTGCGGCGCGTCGTGGCCGATCCGCACCTGCGACTGGTGGGGGTCCACAGTCATATCGGCTCGCAGATCTTCGTCGCCTCCGGTTTCGAAGTGGCCGCCCACCGGGCGGTGGGCTTCCTGGCCGAGGTCGCGTCCCAACTCGGCGTCACGGTCGGCGAGCTCAACCTCGGCGGGGGACTGGGGATCCGCTACACCGAGGCCGACACACCGCTGGACATCTCGGAGATCGCCCCGGTCCTGGTGCGCATCGTCGCCGAGGAGTGCGCCCGGCGCGACCTGCCGATGCCGCGGCTCGCGTTCGAGCCTGGCAGGGCCATTGTCGGGCCGTCGACGATCACCGTCTACCGCGTCGGCACAGTCAAGCCGCGCAGCCTGGAGGGGGGCGGGCGACGGGTGTACGTCAGCGTGGACGGGGGCATGAGTGACAACATCCGCACGGCTCTTTACGACGCCGACTACACCGTCACCCTGGCCAACCGGGTGTCGCTGGCGCCGCCGGTGCTCTGCCGGGTGGTGGGCAAGCACTGTGAGAGCGGCGACATCGTGGTGCGCGACGCGTGGTTGCCCGGTGATGTGACCGGCGGCGATCTGCTCGCAGTCGCCGCCACGGGTGCCTACAACCGGTCGATGGCCAGCAACTACAACCTCGTACCCCGGCCGGCGGTGGTGGCCGTCGCCGATGGTGAGGCGGCGGTGGTGGTGCGACGCGAGACGCTCGACGACCTGTTCGCCACCGATGCGGGCCTGGCGTGAGAACCTTGACATCATGACCGATTCGCTCAAAGTTGCCCTGCTCGGCGGCGGCACGGTGGGTTCCCAGGTGGCCCGCCTGATGACCGCCAATGCAGCCGACCTCGCCGCCCGTGCCGGTGCCAGCCTCGAACTGGTGGGGGTGGCGGTACGTGATACGTCCAGGTCGCGTGACGGCATCGATGACGCCCTGCTCACCGATGACCCGGCTGCGCTGGTGGCGCGGTCGGACGTCGATATCGTGGTGGAGGTCATGGGTGGTTTGAAACCCACCGAGAGTCTGCTGCTCACGGCTATGGCCCATGGCGCGTCGGTGGTGTCGGCCAACAAGGCGCTCATCGCCTCCAGGGGGCCCGAGTTACACGCGGCGGCGGAGGCGAATGGCGTCGACCTGTACTACGAGGCGGCGGTCGCGGGGGCGATTCCCTTGCTGCGGCCCCTGCGCGAGAGCCTCGTGGGCGATCGTGTGCGCCGGGTGCTCGGCATCGTCAACGGCACCACCAACTACATCCTGACCAAGATGGACGAGGATGGCGCACGTTACGAGGATGTCCTTGCCGAGGCGCAGCGGTTGGGCTACGCCGAAGCCGACCCCACCGCGGACGTCGAGGGGCACGATGCGGCGGCCAAGGCGGCGATTCTGGCCGGGCTGGCCTTCCACTCGTCGGTGTCGTACGACCAGGTGTCGTGCGAGGGCATCTCGCGCATCACTCCCGAGGACATGGCGGCGGCCAAGGCGTCAGGTTTCGTGGTCAAACTCCTGGCAGTGGCGGAGTTGGCCGACGATGAGGCCGGGATCGTCGTGCGGGTGCACCCCGCTATGGTGCCGCGGTCGCACCCGTTGGCGAGTGTGCGCGACGCCTACAATGCGGTATTCGTCGAGGCCGCCGCCGCAGGTCAGGTGATGTTCTACGGACGCGGTGCCGGTGGCGAGCCCACCGCGAGCGCGGTTCTCGGGGACCTCGTCGCGGTCGCCCGCAACCGGTTGGCCGGTCGGCCCGGCCCGGGCCGCTCCGACTACGCGGGCCTGCCCGTGCTGCCCCTGGGCATGGCCACCACACGTTATGCCGTGAGCCTCGTGGTGCATGATCGACCAGGCGCGTTGGCGGCCGTCGCGCAGGTGTTTGCTGACGGCGGGGTCTCGTTGCAGAGCGTGCGGCAGGAGGGCGGCCTGGAGGAGGGCGCCCCGGACGCCAGTTTGCAGGTGCGCACCCACGTGGCCGCAGAGGCTGACTTGCAGGCCGTGGTGCAGCGATTGCGGACGTTGGAGCAGGTGAAGGAGGTGGCCGGTGTGATTCGGGTCGAAGGAGGTCCGGACTCATGACCGGTGCCCACGTATGGCGAGGTGTCATCGAGGAGTACCGGTCTCGACTGCCGGTCGATGACCAGATGCCGGTGATCAGCCTGGCCGAGGGCGGCACGCCGCTGGTGCGGGCGCAGCGGGTGTCCGAGACGACCGGATGCGAGGTCTGGCTCAAGGTCGAGGGCGCCAATCCGACCGGGTCCTTCAAGGACCGCGGAATGACCATGGCGATCTCGAAGGCCGCGGGGGAGGGTGCCAAGGCCGTCATTTGCGCCTCCACCGGCAACACCTCGGCCAGCGCCGCTGCCTACGCGGTACGCGCGGGCATGGTGTGCGCAGTGTTGGTGCCCGCGGGCAAGATCGCCATGGGCAAGTTGGCCCAGGCGCTCGTGCATGGTGCGGTCCTGCTGCAGGTCGACGGCAACTTCGACGACTGCCTCGTGCTGGCGCGGGACCTCTCCGAGCACTACCCGGTGGCCCTGGTCAACTCCGTCAATCCGGCGCGGATCGAGGGCCAGAAGACCGCCAGTTTCGAGATCGTCGACCAACTCGGCGACGCGCCCGACATCCACTGTCTGCCGGTGGGCAACGCGGGCAACATCACGGCCTACTGGAAGGGCTACGTCGAGTACGCGGCCGATGGCGAGGCGACTCGCCGCCCCCGGATGTGGGGCTTCCAAGCGGCCGGGGCGGCGCCCATCGTACGTGGTGCACCGGTGGCGAAGCCGCAAACGATCGCAACGGCGATCCGGATCGGCAATCCGGCCTCGTGGCAGCAGGCCGAGGAGGCCCGGGACACGTCGGGCGGATTGATCGACATGGTCACCGACCGCGAGATTCTGGCGGCCTATCACCTCCTTGCGGGCTCCGAGGGGGTCTTTGTCGAGCCGGCCTCAGCAGCCTCGGTCGCGGGCTTGCTCAAGACTCACGAGGCCGGGCTGCTTGATCCAGGGCAGCGCATCGTGTGCACCGTGACGGGCAACGGCCTCAAGGACCCGGAGTGGGCCTTGGCCGGGGCGCCGGCACCGGTGGCGATCGCGGCTGATGTGCAGGCCGCCGCCCAGGCGTTGGCGCTGGTATGACCGCAAGCTCGGCCGTAGCGGCGGTTTCGGTGCCGGCCACGTCGGCGAACCTGGGACCGGGCTACGACTGTCTCGGCCTGGCACTCGAGATCAGGGACCACTACCGGGCCGAGGTCGACTTCGGGGGGTCGGTCGGTGCAGAGCCCGACGTGGTGGTGGAGGTCGTGGGGCAGGGGTCCGACGGATCAGTGGGAGTCCGGGGGGACAACCTCGTGGCACGCAGCCTGTTGCGGGGTCTGATCGAATGGGGTGCGCCGCCGGTGGCCGCCGTACGGCTGCACTGCAACAATGCGGTGCCGCATGGCCGTGGCTTGGGATCTTCGTCAGCGGCCATCGTGGGTGGGCTCGGCCTCGCCCGGGAGTTGGCCCCACGGGAGTTGAGTTCGGCCGACGTGCTCGCCTTGGCCAGCGCTATCGAAGGTCATCCGGACAATGTGGCGCCAGCCGTGTTGGGTGGCTTCACCGTGAGTTGGACCGAGGTGGGGGTTGGCCGCGCACTGCGGCTGGCCCCGCACCCCGGTGTCGGCGCCGTGATCGCCGTGCCCCCCTCGAGTTTGTCCACGGCAGAAGCCCGCGGCCTGATGCCGGCGCAAGTACCGCTGGTCGAGGCTGTGCACAACCTTTCGCGCACTGCCCTGCTCACCCAGGCTCTGACCTCACACCCCGAGTTCCTGCTGGCCGGCACCGAGGATCTGTTGCACCAACCGCGGCGGGCAGGTGCCTACGTGGCAAGTCACGCGCTGGTGTCCATCCTGCGCATGGATCGGCACGCCGCGGTGATTTCGGGGGCCGGTCCGACGGTGCTGGTGCTCACCGCCGGTGATGTCGATCAGGTGGCCACTGAGGTGGCGGAGTACACCGGTGCTGGATGGCAGGTGTCGGTGGTGCCCTTCGCGGGTGAAGGGGCCAGGGTCGAGGACGCGCAGCGCAGTCCGGCGTGACACCACACACCCCGGGCCAGTGCGCGTGTCGGGCCAGTGTCGGTGGTACTGTCAAGGTGGTCGAACGGTCAGTTTCCGGCCGGGTCTGACGGCCTCGCTTCTCTTGGACCTGCGGTGTGTGCGCGATGCCACCCGCCCCCCACATTGTGAGAAGGCCTGACCCTATTCATGTGACGTCCTGAAAGGACATGGCGACAACAGTGACTGACAGCACAACAGTCCAGCCGGCGACTGCCGGCGGAGGCCTTGCCTCCATGCTGCTTCCCGAGTTGAAGAAACTCGCCGGGCAGCTCGGCATCACCGGTATCTCCGGGATGCGCAAAGCCGATCTCGTTTCGGCGATCAATGCCCGGCAGGGGGGCAGCCCGCGCAGCGATGCGCCAGCCAAACAGAACCGAGCTCAGCAGGAGGCGGCCCAGGAAGCCGCCCCGCAGCGGGAGGAACGCCCAGTGACGGCAGACCAGCAGTCCGACGCACGCCAACAGGCGCAAGGTGACGGCGGTGCAGGCAATCAGAAGTCAGACGGCGGTGGCGAGCAGCAGCGCAACCAGAACAGCGGTGGCGAGCAGCAGCGCAACCAGAACGGTGGCGGTGGCGAGCAGCAGCGCCGCAACAACGAGGACGACCGCGGTGGCCGCAATCGGCGGCGGCGTAGGGGTCGGGATCGCAACCCCCGGGACAACGCTCGCGACAACAATCGGGGGGGCGACAACCGCGGTGGCGCCGCCGGAAGGCAACGCGACTACGACGGCGACCAGGTGATCAATGAGGACGATGTCCTGGTTCCGATCTCCGGCGTGCTCGACGTGCTCGACAACTACGCCTTCGTGCGGACCAGCGGCTACCTGCCCGGGCCCAACGACGTATATGTCTCGTTGTCCATGGTGCGGCGCCAAGGCCTGCGCAAGGGCGACATCATCGTCGGTGCGATCAAGCAGTTGCGCGACGGCGAGCAGCGGCAGAAGTTCAACCCATTGGTGCGCATCGACCAGGTGAACGGGTTGCCCCCGGACCAGGCGCGTAACCGGGTGGAGTTCTCCAAGCTCACGCCGCTGTACCCGCAGGACCGGCTTCGGCTCGAGAACGACCCGAGCAACATGACCTGCCGGGTGATCGACCTGGTCGCGCCGATCGGCAAGGGTCAGCGCGGGCTCATCGTTTCGCCGCCCAAGGCTGGCAAGACGATGGTGTTGCAGAAGATCGCGAATGCCATCACCGAGAACAACCCGGAGTGTCACCTGATGGTGGTGCTGGTGGATGAGCGGCCCGAAGAAGTCACCGACATGCAGCGCTCGGTGAAGGGTGAGGTGATCGCGTCCACCTTCGACCGTCCCGCTGAGGACCACACCATCGTGGCCGAACTGGCGATCGAGCGGGCCAAGCGGCTGGTCGAGATGGGCATGGACGTCGTGGTGCTGCTTGACTCGATGACCCGGTTGGGGCGTGCCTACAACCTGGCCGCCCCAGCGTCCGGTCGCATCTTGTCCGGTGGTGTTGATTCGGCTGCGCTCTACCCGCCCAAGAAGTTCTTCGGTGCTGCTCGCAATATCGAGAATGGCGGCTCGCTAACGATCCTGGCGACGGCGCTGGTGGAGACCGGCTCCCGCATGGACGAGGTGATCTTCGAGGAGTTCAAGGGCACCGGCAACATGGAG
>JAUPKO010000348.1 GCA_030837395.1 Actinomycetota bacterium
CTGGGGCTGGAGCAGCGGGCCGGCTCACCTCGCCTCGCCGGCGGGGCGTGGGGGCCGTCACCGGATCGCCAGCTCCCGGACGCTCCCCGACAGGCAGGAGCGCTGCCAGCGGCGGGGACCCGGCAGTCAGGTTCGCGGCGACCTCCGCCGACCAGGTGTCATTGACCTGGGCGAGAACACGGCGCAGCTGCGTCTTGGGGTCGAGTTCGGATAGCGGCAGCTGGGGATCCACACCGCTGCGTCGGCGCGCCTCGACCCGGAACGCGACGGGCCGCCGTGCGTCGGCGGCCTCGTGCAACTGGGCGAGCAGGGAGTCGTTGCCGGCAGCGGCGAGATACCCGTACACCGGGTAGCGCGCACCCTCGACGGTGAACGTCACCTTGAGGTTGACGGTGCCGGCCGGGTCGAGAGCGGGAACGCCGACGCCGTGTTCAACGCGTATCTGCGCGCCGTCACGGCCGTAGGCGATGAATGCGCCTTCTGGCATGGGCTTTCCCCTTCACGGTCCCCTGCCCTATCGGCGCACGACGGTCCTGAGGCGCCAGTCAGGTGGTGTTGGCGCGGGTGCGGTTGATCCGGTGAACGGTCTGCACGGCGTCCTCGCGCACCGACACCCACTGGGTGTGGCCGGTCTTGCCGCCGATGAAGTCCAGCCACGTGACCCCAGCAGGGGTGAGGACATGCTTGACGAACCGGAACCGGCCCGGACGTCCCTTCAGCTTGACCTCGGTTCCGGCGACAACGATGCGGCCGTTGACCCGCGTCTCCCGGGTCTCGACCCAGCCGTAGGGGTGCGGCCGGTCGGACAGGCGAGGCTTGCGGCGGGCCATGGTGGGTGCCTTTCAGTCGTCGAGGGCTCGGGTGCGGGCGGCGGCGCGGGTGCGGGCCCGGCGGGTGCGCCGGTCCTGGTGCAGTCCGGCGGCGCTCGAGCGGCGACGTTCCTGCCGCGCGACCAACTGTGCCGCGGACGCTGCGGCGCGCATACGGGCGGA
Organism: Actinomycetota bacterium; assembly: GCA_030837395.1. Lineage (GTDB taxonomy): Bacteria > Actinomycetota > Actinomycetes > S36-B12 > UBA10799 > JACJWR01. The sequence goes on from JAUPKO010000348.1 coordinate 993, forward strand.
ACGACGGCTGCTCATGGGACACCTATCGGCACCCCATCGGCATAGAGGTGAGGTTTCTGGCGCAGGATGTCAGCCCTCCGGCGTAGTGTTTCGGACAGTAAGCAAGTGGGGGTGGTCCGATGCCGAAGCCAGGCCCGGAACCGAAGCCGGTTCCGTTCTTCTGTCCGAACCCTGAGCACAGGGATGCGGAGGTTCGTTCGCGTGGAACGCGGGTGCGTGCTGACGGCACTCTGATGCGGCGTCTGCGTTGTATTCCCGCTGCTGGGGACGCTCACTGGTTCGAGGTGGATGCGTCGAAGGACGCTACTTCGTACTCCGCTCCGGAGAAGTGCCCTGACCATGTGGACAGCCACATTCAGCGGTTCGGCATGTACTCCAAGAGCGGCCATCCGCGTCAGCGGTACAGGTGCTTCCCGACGAACGGGGAGCGCGCCCATGTGTTCACGCCGCGCATCACACGCCAGGCGGTGAACGCCGGTGAGCACTGCGAGGCGTGCGCGGAGGAGAAGAGCATCCACGCGGGCGAGGTCAGCGCTGGGCGTGGCCATCACTACACCGCTCACCAGGTAGCCGACGGGCTGGTTGCCCTGTCCCGTGGTGACACCTACGCCTCTGTTGGGGAAGCGGCGCGCAGGGTGCGGGCACGGGAAGGTCAGGAGCGCAGGAAGAAGCTGAACGAGCAGCGCAAGAAGAAGGGCCTGCCCGCTCTGCCGGCTGTGCCGGACCGGAACAAGCACAAGTCCACCTGGCGACTGGCCGCGTCCTGGGTGGAGACCTTCACCCCGGTCCTGTGGGAGAAGTGGGATAAGAAGGTCAGGAGCGAGGCGTTGGAGCTTGGGGAGGAGAAGGGCCTGCTGCGCATCGTGGCCATCGACGACAAGTCGTTCTACGGCTTGAAGCCTGGCACCCGCTCGGAGAAGATGCGCTTCGCGGTGATGGTTCTCGCGGAGGTCAGCACGACACCAGCCGGGATAGAGCGGCACAGCATCACGCGACTGGTGCGCGCCTACCCGGACAAGACCTCAGCCGCCTACCTGCTGCTGTTCGACGAGCTCGGGTACATCCCGGACATCGTGGTGTCCGACGCTGCGAACGCCATCAAGGGGGCACTGAATGTGCTGCGCACACGCAGCGGCCAGCCGGTCACCTGGGTCATCTCGCAGTTCCATGTCATCCAGCAGCTCAACCGCTACTTCGACAAGGTGGTCCGCTCGAAGACCAAGCCGTTCAAGGTCCCTGAGCATGTAGCAAACGGCCTGAACGGATACGCGTGCTTCGCCAGTCCCGAGGCGTGGGAGAAGTGGTGGGTCAGCCTCGAAGACGCGCTGCGGAACCAGGACATTCCACAGGCACGCTGGCCGAACACCTGGAAGAACGACTTCTACCAGCAGGTGTACGACAACCTCGTCCTGCACGACGCCGAGCCGAGCACCCCGATGACGGCAGGGTTCGTCGAGACGGTCATCAACTCCTCAGTCGCGCCCATCATCGCGGGCAGGGAGAACTGGCTGGGCAACCTCGCACGGACCAACCAGCTGCTCAACCTCGTCACCCTGCGCCTCAACGGGCAGCTGACCAGTGCGCATCAGGTGGCCGAAGCCATCCGCACCGATGTGAAGAAGCACGGCGGGTACGCGCCTCCCACTCGCTCCTTGGACGACCCGGGCGCATACCGGTCGTTGCTGGACCCGGACCTGACCGAGACCCTCGCCCAGCAA
>JAUPKO010000349.1 GCA_030837395.1 Actinomycetota bacterium
CAGGCTCTCCGCCGCGGTCGGCACACCGTTGTCAGGCTACTCCTCGAACCCTGCGCGACTGATGCCCGCCGGATCGACCAGAGTCGTTGCAAGCTCTGGCTGGAAGCTCGATGCGGCTGACCTGGCGACCCTGGGGTGGGCGACCGTGACTCACGGCACGATGGCCAACAGTGCCTGTACCCGCGCGGCCGCCTGATCGGCCGCATCGTCGGGCACCGGAGTGGCTGCTGCCACCCGCTGCTGCCACCGTTGGATCGCCACCACCCTGGCTGCGGCCTCCTGGGCTCGGGCGCGCGGCACGGCACCTGATTCGATCGCGGCCGTCACCTCGGCGTGGGCGAGCCTGGTGTCGGCTGGTCGCAGCAACAGGTCGGCCCCTGCCAGCAACGCCGCGACCGAGGGACTGTCAACCCCGGCCACACCGCCCATGCCCAGCGAATCCGTGATGGTGACGCCCTCGAAACCCAGGTCGTCTCGCAGCAGTTGGTAGGTCTGGGGCGCCATGCTGCTGGGAACACCGGGTGCCAGCGCAGTCACGTCGAGGTGTCCCACCATCACAGCAGGCGCACCCGCAGCGATTCCGGCCTCGAACGGCACCAGGTCGCGCTGGCGCAATTCATCCATGCCGGCACCGATCAAGGGCAAGGTCTCGTGGCTGTCTGCGGTGGCAGAACCGTGCCCGGGGAAGTGCTTGAGGGTCGAGACGACCCCCGCGTCGTTGTAGCCCTGCACAGCCGCGGCCACAGCCTCGGCGGCCACCTGTGGATCCTGTGAAGCCGAGCGGCTGCCAATGGTTACATCGGCACTTCCGACCGTCACATCGGCGTCGGGGGCGACGATCCAAGTGAAGCCAAGGTCGCGCACCTCGAGGGCGGCAGCGGTGGTCATCGCGGTGACCGCCTGGCTGCCGGCGGGGCTTGCGGCGACTGCGCCGCCGGCGTCGGCGAAGGCCGGAAGTTCGGTGGTGATGCCAGCCAGATGCGAGACCAGACCCCCCTCCTGATCGACGCCAATCACCGGCGGGTAGTCCCGACCCGTGCGCACGAACGCCGCAGTGACGGCCTCATTCGTGGCCCGCACCTGCGACTCGTCGACGATGTTGGCCCCAGCGAGCTGTACCCCGGCGAGTTGGAGTTCCTCGACCAGTCCCGCGGCCTCGGCCGGGTCGGTGCCGTACCAACGCCCGACGATCACCTGACCCGCGAGTTGCGCGGGAGTCCACGCGGCCACCAAGGCGCGCGCCTCGTCGAGTTCGCCTACGGTCGGTCCCCAGCCCGTGGGTGCCGCCGCGTCGACGGCAGTCGTGCTCGCTGCGGCGCTTGCCGGGCCGTCCGGCGTGGGGCTCTGCACTGGTGTGGCGGTCGACGCGCAGGCCGCCAGCAACGTGCAGGCGCCGGCAATCGTCGCGCTGCGAAGGATGCTGGCCGTCAGGACTGGTCTGGGCATCTGTGGGAGTTTACCGGCCAGCCGACCTGCGAGGTGTTCGACCGGCGCCGTTGCGCAGCCGTACCAAGCGGCCTCCACTCACAGCCCTCTACCGCTGCAGCGCCCTGCGGGCGATCACTTTGGCCGGTCATGGGGGGCTCACCGAGCCCCGTGCCTCCCCCGATTCAGCCCGACAACTGCACACCGTCGGCCACCACCGCGGGCACACCGGAGTCGCCAATCGACACCTCGCCGGACACCTCGACGTGTGCGCCGAAGGTCCAGTCACCCCGCACGGTGAGTCCCGTGGCATGGCGCAACGAGGGTGCGCCGTGCGGGAAGCGGGCATCGAAATCGGCCATGGTCAGGTAGTACCCGGGATCGAGGTCCACCAGCGGCGCGGACTGCGCCACGAGCCGCGGCACCCCGTCATCGCCCACGTCGTAGGCATCCGAGCGCAGCACCAGCAGATCGTTGGTGGTCTTGACCGGCAGGAATCTGCTGCGCGGCACCGCGATGGCCGTGGCTCCGGGAAACACCTCAACCGCGGCGCCCATCGCCGTCTCGATCTGCACGACCTCCGGTGATGACGGGTCGGTGGGATCCACGGTCTTGATGTTGCGAATCAGTGGCAACCCCAGCACCGACCCCCGTTCCACCAGCGCCGCCCGCAGCACCTCCAGGTCGAACCAGAGGTTGTTGGTGTGGGCATAGGGGTGGTGATGCTCGTCGGTGAAGTAGTGCATCTCGTCGGGCGCAGTCTGTGCTGTGTCCCGCAGGATCAGTTGTCCGTCGACCCTGCGGATCGCCAAGTGGCCGCCCTTGCGATCTGCTGGCGTGCGCAACGTCATCTCGGCGGCGTAGGGAGCGCCCGACGCTGCGAACCAGCCGGCGAGCGTGGCGTTGGGAGACGCGCCGAGGTTGTCCGAATTCGATGTGCTGGCGTATCGGAAGCCCTGTTCCAGCAGCGCATCGAGGATTCCGGAGGACAGGATCGCGGTGTATATGTCACCGTGCCCGGGCGGACACCACTCCAGACTCGGATCGGTCGGCCAGCTGACCGGAGTGAGATCGCCGGCCCAGAGTTTGGGCTGCGAATTCTGCAGGAAATCCAGCGGCAGGCCGGGCACCTCCAGGTCCGGATAGCCGTCCAGCGCGGCCAGGGAATCCTCGCGGGTGCGGAAGGAGTTCATGAGCAGCAGCGGCAGGCGAATGCCATACGTCGCCCGTGCGGCCCGCAACTGGGCCACCGCCAAGTCGAGGAAGCTCAACCCGTCGTGCACGGGGAGCAAGGACTTCGCATGGTCGAGCCCCATCGACGTGGCCAGGCCGCCATTGAGCTTGATCATGACGGTGCGAGACAGGGCCTCGCGCGCCTGCTCGGGATCGACCCGGATGTCATCGAGATGCGGCAGATCCAGCAAGGGCTCGATGGTGTCCTCGCGGATCAGCCCAGTAGCTCCGGATTCGACCTGTCGGTAGTAGTGCGAGAACACCTCGATCGCGGCCGATGCGACCCCCGCCTCCCGCATCCGTTCCTGCGCCTGGGCCAGGCCCTCGGCACTCACCGGCGGGTCCGTGCGGTGGTCGGCACCGCACTCACCTGGACGGTCGTTCACCGCTGACATCCTCTCGGTCACGAACGGCTGCGCAGCAGCGCTTCCTGTACGACCGACGCGATCAGCGTGCCGTCTTCCCGATAGAACTCCCCGCGGGCCAAGCCATGACCACGCGAGGCCACCGGGGAATCCAGGACGAACATCGTCCATTCGTCGGCGCGAAACGGCGCGTGGAACCACATGGCATGGTCCAACGACGACAACGCCAATTCCGGGTGTGCGGCCCGACCACCGTGGGGTTCCAAGATCGCCCCGATCAGCGTGAGGTCGGAGAAGTACGTGAGGGTGCACACGTGCACCAGTGGGTCATCGGGGAGGCGCTCCAACGTGCGGGTCCAGGCCACGCGAGTGGCTGTTCCGCCAGTGGCCTGAGCCACCGATTCAGGATCCACCAGCCTGCGTTCGAGGAGGGGTTTCGTGGGGTAGCCCTTGTCCGGTGTGCGCAACTCCGCGCCGTCGTACAAGAAGTCGGTCTGCGGCACGTCCTCCGGCCTGGGCACATCAGGTGCGGGGGCTTGATGGCTCAATGTTGGTTCATTGATGCTGAACGAGGCCGACATCGTGAAGATCGTTTCGCCATATTGCACCGCTGTGATGTGGCGGGTGGTGAACGATCGACCATCCCGCACCCGCTGCACCGAGTAGACGATGGGGTCGTGCGTGCGACCGGGCCGGATGAAGTAGGCGTGCAGCGAATGGACCGGCCGGTCGGGTTCATCGACCGTGCGACCGGCCGCGATCAGTGCTTGCGCGGCCACCTGTCCGCCGAAGGCACGCAAAGGGGAGCCGGCATGGCACCGACCCACGAAGATGTCCCGGTCGATGCGATCGAGATCGAGCCTTTCGAGGAAGTGCTCGGCGTCAGGTGACTGTGGCATGGACGTCATCCTGGCAGCGACCGGGCCTTCGTCGCTGGCGAAGCGTCGTGCCAGTCGGCCACCGAGTTACACGCCTTCAGGTGGCGCAGCGGGGGGACTTCGCAGAGTCGGAGACGTGGCGAGTGATCAAGCGGAGGGGTTTGCGCTGTCCCAATCGGTGCAGTTGATCGAGACCCCCGGACATACCCCGCAGGACATCAGTACCGTGGTCGATTCCGACGAGGCACACACAGTGCTGACTCATGGTCATCGAGGAGCAACCACCTTGGGCGCCACACCTGCGATCTCAGGGCCCGCCTTCGACAGACGAGCACGATGCACTTCGTGGACCCATCACTGGCCACTACCGCGACAGCGATCACCTGGAGGTCGACACCGATCGTGTGGGCCAACCGGCGGTGCTCGGGGTGATTACGGCCACCGGCAACGGCTACACCCGGGCGGACGGTGCCGTGGTCATTCCGGTCGGCGCGCTGGGGCCATGACGGTTCGCAAAAGCCGCACAGCAGCGTGCAACTGCACGGCTATTCACCCCGGCCGCCATCGTGTTGAGTTGCCGCGCGACGCCTGGCAAGTGCTAGGCCGGCGTGTGCACCCGATGGGCACCTATGCGGAGGCCCGACGCTCAGGGCAGCGCAAGGGCTGCCTTGAGCGTCTTCTTGGCAGTGTCCACCGCGGTCCGGTAGGCCTTTTGCGCAGCGGTGGTCTCCGTGCGGTAGGTCGCATAGGCGGGGGCGACAGCGCCCTGGTACTTGGTGTAGGCCGCACGCACGGCCGCACGCGTCTTGGCCGCCCGCAATTCGGTCTTGAGCGTCGCCAGGGGCCCAGCGATTGCGGCGTTGAACTTCGCTCGGGAGGCGTCCATCGCGGACTTGTATTGCGTCTGAGCCGCTTTCACCGCGGCGAAGCAGGCCGTGCGGGCTGCTTGCTCAGCCGGAGTGGCGGTGGCCGCGAAGTAGGCCGCGTAGGCAGTCTCGGTTGCGGCAGCGGCCTTCCCGACGGCTGCGGTGCGGGCCGCCGTTGCGGTGCCCTCGGCATTGGCCACGGCCGCCTGGAACTTGGCGTAAGCAGCATCTCGTGCCGCCTGGTTGCTGCCGGCGGCCTTGAGTTCGGCCGTCAGCGTGGTGCGGGCGGCGGAGACTGTGGCCCGCTTGGCATCGTCGGCGGCCTTCGTTTCTGCCCGCAGAGTCGTCTGGGCGGCCCCGAGGGCGGCGACCAGCGTGGTCTTGGCCGTACTCTCGGGCGCGTTGCGCACTCCGGTGGCGCAGGCCACGGTGGCCGGGATTCGCATGGTGCCCCCACCGGTGACGTGTCCCGTCGCAGACGTCGGCACAGCCACCAGCACGGAGGCCGAGGCCGCCAGCGCGGTGCCAGCAGCGATCGTTGCGAGTCGAGTCTTCATCGGAAATCCTCCATCGTATGTCCTTACGGCAGCTATCGGAATCGACAGCCGGTCGTTTGACGCGACGCTCCGCATGATCTTCGTTCCGGACGAACCGTCGTGTTGAACGACTCTCCCAACATCCCACCATTGCCAACAGAAATCGAGGCCCTTGGAGGAAACTTGACCCGACACACAGCGCGTTCTCAGGATTCGGCTCTGGGCTCGTCCACCCCGCTCAGTAGAGGTCGAAGGCGGTCTGAAGGCACGGCTCAGATCGTGCTCCTGCGCTGGCAGCAGCCACCCCATCCGATCACCGAGATCGCGAGCCGGGATCGTCTGCACGTGGTCCAAACTGGCCACGCATTCATCGTTCAGGCCGTTACCGGTCCCGACTGGCAGCTCGGTGCTGAGGCCCCTGATGGTGGTCGTGATCGGTGCCACCGTGACGTTGGCGAGGTAAGGGCGCACGGTCTCACGGGTGAGGACCAACACGGGTCGGCGTGTGTCCAGAAGGGCCACATGAATCGGCCTCACCGCATGTCCAGGGACGTGCCGCTCACTGCGCGCGTGATGGTGTCGAGGTCGTCATTCGGGGTGGCGGTTCGCAGGATCGCAATGTCTGCTTCGGCAAGCAGTCTGCGACGTTCACGTTCCATCGCCTCGCGCGCAAACGACGCCCGGCTTACTGCCGAACCTCGAGCAACGAGGTCATCGACGAAGGAGCATCCCAACTCCCCCCGAACCCTTGACGCTTACGAGACGACCTTGTGCGTGAACGTGAGGTGGGTGACGCCGCTGGGAGAGCTGACCGTCTCGATGTCGTAGGCCTCATCCAAAGCCTCGAGGCCGTCCCAGAGGCGGACGCCGCGGCCGAGCAGGATCGGCACTTGCACCACGTGCATGTGATCGACGAGTCCAGCGGCGAGGAAGTCGCGCACCATGGTGGGACCACCGCCGATTCGAACATCCTGGCCATCGGCAGCCGCACGGGCAGCGTCGAGGGCCTCGGATGGGGAGGCCGCGAGGAAGTGGAACGTGGTGCCGCCGGCCATCTCGATCGAAGGCCGAGGGCGGTGGGTGAGAACGAAGGTCGGGGTGTGGAACGGGGGATTCGTTCCCCACCAACCGCGCCACTGCGGGTCGTCCTGCCAACCGGGCGGGCCGAACTTGTTGGCACCCATGATCTCAGCTCCGATGCCTGGGCCATGAC
>JAUPKO010000350.1 GCA_030837395.1 Actinomycetota bacterium
AGCTACGAGGGCCTCACCGCCGCGCTGGGGCACGCCACCGCCGAGGTCAAGGGCAGCCTCGCCGCCGCCACCGGCACCACCCAGATCTCGGTCGTGGACGCCGGCGGTTTCATGGTCTCGATGACGACTACCAACGGTGCCGGTGGGGGCGTGCTGATCCCAGGCACGGGGATCCACCTGAACAACATGCTCGGTGAGGACGACCTCCTGCCCGACGGCCTCGATGCGGTGACGCCCGGCGAGCGCCTGCGGTCCATGAGCGCCCCCACGATCCTGCTCGCACCCGACGGCACCGCCACCGCCTTGGGCAGCGGCGGCTCCGCCCGGATCCGGTCGGCGATCGCCACGGTGATCGTGCGACTGCGTGATGGCGGGGAGAGCCTCCCCGAGGCTATCGCTGCCCCGCGGGCACACCTGGAGGATTCCGGGGTGGTGCAGGTGGAGCACGGGCTCTCGGCGGAGTCGCTGGCCCAACTGCGCCAGCATTTCGACGTGAACGTATGGGATTGCACCGACTTCTACTTCGGCGGCGTCAACGCCGTCCAGCGCACTCCGGACGGCCAGGTGACGGCCGTGGCCGACCATCGCCGCAACGGCTCGGTGGCGATCGTGCCCGCGGCCGGCTGAGCCCGCGTCGAGGCGGGCCGTGGCTCAGTCCGTGCCGCTGCCAGCGTTGTTGACATCGGGCAGGGACTCGATCAGGGCGTAGTCGTCCCGCGCCGGGTGGCTGCGGGCCATCGGTCCGGAGGTCATGGCGCGGGCCAGATTCGCCGTCACCATCCGGGTGAAGGCCGTGGTGGCCTCGGTCAGGCCGAATTGAGCATTGGGACCGGACATCGCTCGGCCCCAGTTCATGGTGCCGCTGGCCCACACACCGGCACCTGAGCCCGTTGTGTAGTACGTCATGGTCGAGTAGGTGGTGGTGCCCTTGCAGACCGCCCGCGATAGGGCTGGGATCTGGATCGGCCGGGGGGTCTCGGGGCGGGCGAACGCTCGATCGCTCTCATTGCCGATCAGGCCTGGGATCGCAGTGTCCTGGGTGACTCCCGTGCCGTCGAACAGGAAGAAGCCGGGCTCGATGATCGTCATATCGCCCTGGGAGGGGAAGCAGTCGTACAACTGACCGATCACGGCGTTCTCCGGCAGGGGGTAGGGCTCGTCCCGGTACCGCGCAGTGGTCTGCGGATCGTCCTGTAAGGGGTCCAAGGTGGCGCTCTTGTAGCCGAGCACCACACGGCCAGGGCCGCGCGAGGAGTCGGCCATGCGCACGCGCCAGTAGCCAGCGTTGGCACCGAGGAAGGCGAGGTTGGTGCCCCCGTCACGTGCGGTGACGAGGGCATTGCGGTAGCTCAGCGGCCAGTACTCGTCGTGGCCGTTGCTCATGGCGCCGGCAGCGCCCTCTAGGGCCGCCGGATCGGCCGCGACCGCCGCGACGGTCGTGTAGGCGACCGGTACACCGGCGGCCTCGAGCACGTTCACCGCCGAGACGTCGTAGTCGTACCAGATCTGCCACTCGCTGGTGTAGGGCCGATCGAAACTCACCGCGTACGACCGATCGGCGAAACCGCCGGGGCCGGTGTAGAGGCTACGCCCGCCCCAGGTGTTGTAGGCCTGCCACGTGACGTCGCCGGCGATGAACACCACTGCATCCGTCACCTCGGGGGAGCGAACGACGAACGGCACGTTGGTCTTCTTGCCTGCCGCGGTCACCTGGATGAAGTAGAAGCCGGGCGGCCAACCCGTGGTGTCCAGCCGCCGGGTCGCATTCCAGGGGGCCGACACCGCACGAGTGTCCGGGTCAGTGACGGGTGCACCGGCGGCCGGTACAGACACCGGGATGGGTCCGGCGACGAGGGCGCCGCCAGCGCCGCCATAGGGGCCCAGACGATACGCCGCCACCGTGCCCTCCGTTGGCGCGTCGGCACCTGCGAATACGTCGAAGGCTTGGCCCGGCAGGACACTCGACAGTCCCGTGTATGCGCCCAGTTGGGCATCGGTCGCCTGTTCATCCGGTGCGATCCCCCACCCAGTCGACGGCCGTGGCGACACCTGTGGCGCCACGGATGCGGACGGTTCGGCGGTCGGCGCGGGGCTGGTGGCGCGGCCCGCTTCGGACGCCAGTCCGGAAACTGGGGCGGAGGTGGGGGCGGACGACCCCCCGCCGGAGCAGCCGACCACCAACAGAGCGAGAAGGCCGGGTGCGATCACCCGGGACGCGTGCCACACCACGCGCACGACCGTAGCAAGGCGTTGGGTGTCGTCAGATGCGCCGGTAGACGAAGTCCTGCGCGGGACGGCCGGCCTCGAGGCCGGCGTGTTCGTACTTGGTCTTGGGCCGCCACGGCGGTCGCGGGCCGCGGACGATGTCCGGTGCCAGGTCCGGGGCGTTCGCCAGCACCTCGGCGATGACGTCCGCGTACTGCGCCACGTCGGTGGCCACGTGAAGGGTGCCGCCCGGCCGAATCCTGCTGGCCATGAGCGCCACGTTGTCCGGTCGGACCAGGCGGCGCTTGTGATGACGTGTCTTGGGCCAGGGGTCGGGAAACCATACCCGGATGCCGGCGAGGGTCGCGGGGGGCACGTAGCGCCGCAGCGCCACGAGTGCGTCACCGCTGAACACCTTGACGTTGCGCAGGCCGGCCTCGTCGACGGAGCGGACGAGCGAACCTAGTCCGCGTTCGTGCACCTCGACCGCGACGATCGCGATTGCCGGCTCGGCCTGGGCCATCGCGAGAGTCGCCTCGCCGGAACCGGAGCCGACCTCGAGTACGACCTCGGAGAGGCCGGGGAAGGCGCCGGCGAAGTCCCAGGGCTCGGCCGGTAGCGAATAACGGGGGACCACTTCAGTCAGCACTTGGCGCATGTGGGGCCCCACCCGGCCGCCGCGGCGGGTGAAGGTGAGCACGGTGGGGTCATCTGCTGCCCGGCGCGCGCTGCTCACGTCGCGCAATTGTGTCAGTTGGCCCGGTCACATCGTTTCGAGCCCTCAAATTCCCTTGAAACGTAAGGGTTTTATGATCTTTTGTCATGGACGTTTACTCATTGCAGAAGAGACTCATGGCCGAGTTCCTCGGCACATTTTTCCTGGTGTTCGTGGCTGTCGGCGCCGCCGTCGCCGGGATCGCCGGGGACTTCGATCCGACCAAGGATTCGCTGATTCCGGGCTCAGGCGTGGTCGGGGTGGCCCTGGCGTTCGGCTTCGTGCTGGTGATGGCTGTGTACGCCATCGGCCACATTTCTGGCTGCCACATCAACCCAGCCGTCACCATCGCCATGATGGTCGGGCGCAAGATGCCCGCCAAGGAGGGTCTGTCCTTCATGGGAGCCCAGGTGGTGGGAGCCATCGTGGGTGCGGCGCTGCTCAAGTTCCTGGTCGAGTTCGGCGACGTGACCGACAAGACCGGGGCGTTGGGCTCGAATGCCTACGACAACGGCAGCATCAACATGGTGGGCGCGCTGGTGCTGGAGATCCTCCTGACCTTCGTGTTCGTGTCGGTCATCATGTTCGTCACCGACTCCCACGCGGTGCCCGGCTTCGCCGGCATCGCGATCGGTCTGTCGCTGACGGCGGTCCACCTGGTGGGCATCCCGCTCGATGGCACCTCGGTGAACCCTGCCCGGTCGATCGGCCCGGCGTTGTTCTCGGGTGACTCGACGGCCATCACCCAGTTGTGGCTGTTCATCCTGGCCCCGCTGGTCGGTGGGGTGCTGGCGGCCGTGGTGTGGAAGTTCCTCACACCCGACCACCTCGAGACCACCGACATCTCGACCGACTGATCCGACCGACTGATCCGACCGTCAAGGGCATTTCAAGATTTCGTCCTAAACAGTGCGTATGGGGAGCTACCACGGGTCGCTCCCCATACTTTTGTCGTGTGACCTTTGTGATTCTTGTGGTGTGTACCGCCAATATCTGCCGTTCGCCCACGGCGATGCGCGGAATTCAGGTGGGGCTGACAGACGCGGGGGTGTCGCCGCACGTGATTCGTGTTGAGAGCGCCGGTGTCGCGGCTGTCGATGGCTGGCCCATGTGTGAGGTGGCCGACACCCTCACGACGTCTGCATTGGGCCCCGGTGGCGATCATCGCTCTCGCCCCCTCACCCCGAAATTGGTCACGTCGGCTGACCTGATCTTGGTCGCGGACCGGGGTCATCGCACCGCGGTGACACACCTGGCGCCCGCGGCTCGCACCCGCACCTTCACGATCCGGCAGGCGGCCCGCCTGGCCACCTGGGTGGTCGGGGACACGGGGGTGCTGGACATCGCGGCGCTCAAGGCCGAGGGCGGCACACCGACGATTGATCCGCAGGACTTGCGTGCGGCGGTCCCGGCGCTGCCGTCCTCGCCGGCCGGTCGGCTCGGCTGGCTGGTGGCAGAGTTGGACGCCGCGCGAGGGCTGACACCGGTGGCGGACCCCGGTGACTGCTCCGAATGGGATCCCGACGACATCGGGGATCCGCACATCGCCGGGTGGCAGACGCACGAGTTGGTCGCCTCCTGCACCCTCACCGCAGCCGCGGCCACGGTCCTAGCCATTGGGCAGGTGCTGGCCGTGCCGTAGGCTAGCGCGGGTATACGTTGAGCGGCGTTCGGCCGAGGTATAGGGAGTTGTATCCGTGGATTTACGGGATTACCTGCGCATTCTGCGCAAGCGATGGCTGTCGATCGCCATCATCACCGCCCTCGGTGTTGCTATCGGTGCCGGCTACAGCCTGATGAGCCCCAAGATCTACCGAGCCACCGCCCAAAACTTCGTGGCCATCAGCGGCGCGGTCAACTCCGCCAGCACCGGATCTAGTTTTGCCTTGCAGCGCGTCAAGAGTTATGTGGAACTGGTCGATACGCCGGAGGTCTTGGCTCCGGTCATCGCGCAGACTGGCGTTGACTTGACGGTGCCGCAGTTGGCTGCCACGGTGAGCGCGTCCAACCCGCCGCAGACAGTGTTGCTCAACGTCGCCGTCACCGACTCCGACCAGGCGCTGGCA